>DATATI010000063.1 GCA_036268875.1 Polyangia bacterium
CGGCCAAACCGATCCGCACCTACCTGAACAGCGGCACCATGGACATGCCGGGCTGGATGGCCGCGAACATCGGAATGGCCAACGCTCTGATCGCCAAGAAGTACCACACGCGTTTCGACAGTGGCGTCGGCACGCACGATCCGCCCACCGGCGCGCTGGCCGCCTTTCCCGATTCGCTGCGCTGGCTGTGGCGCGGATACAAGCTGCCCTGGTATCCGTAAGCGGCGGCCTCACCGACGGGAGGCGAGCCTCGCGTCAGTGCGTGAGCTTCCGGTTCGCGATACTGACGCGGTCGCTTCGCTGCCTACCAGCCCCCGGCGGTCTCGGTCTTGGTCACCGGAAGTTCGGTGAGGCGCGGTTCGGCCCCGCCCATGGCGATCTGCCGGTAGCCCAGGCCCTTGAAGGGCGCCGCCGGATCCCACGTCGCGGGCACTTTCTTCGGCACCGACCCGGGCGCCGGCAAGGCGAAGATCAACGAGCGCGCCGCATGGTGCGCGATGTGCTCGGTGTTGTGGTGGTGCTCCTGGTGAATGTGACCGTAAAAGACCGTGACGTTCTTGTACGGCAGCAAAAGATCGATCACCTTGCTGCCGTCCTTGGTCGCCCATTCCCATTGCGGATACAGATCGAACAGCGGCCGGTGCGTCAGCACCACGATGCGGGCGTCTTTCCCGGCCTTCTTCAGATCAGCGGCCAGCCAGTCGATCTGGGCGTCACCGACGGCGCCCGCCTTGTCCGACACGTTGTCCAGCGCGACGAAGTGCACGCCCTTGTGATCGAACGAGTAGTGGGCGGCGCCGAACTGTTCTTGGTACGCGGCCCCGGCGTCCGGCGCGGCATCGTGCTCGCCGGGCAGAAGGTGCAGCGTCTTCACCTTCAGCTTGGCGCTCATGGCCTTGAACTCGGTCAGGCGTTTGCGGCGGACGGCGCCGTCGTCGGTGGTGTGGGTGAGATCGCCGGTGAAGACGATGAAGTCCGGCTGCGCGGAGACGGCGTTGACCGTCTCGATGGCCTTGGGCAGCGTGACGTCGGCCTCCGGATTCGACACACCGGCATATCCCCAGTGCGTATCCGAGAGCTGCAGGAAAAAGAAATCGTCGGCCAGAGCGGATTTTTTCTTCGACGGCCCCGCCCCGGCCAGACGCGAGGCGAAGACCACCCCACCCACGCTGGCCAGCTTCAGCAAATCTCTGCGGTTCGGATTTCGTGACATCGTTGCCTCCTGCCCGTTCCCAACGGAGGCGGCAACGATTTCGTTCCGTCACTCCTGATTGATTTTCAAGGCCAGGGCGGTCAGGTCTTGTCGGTTGACGTCGGAGACCAGCGCGTATCCCAGCTCGCCGTCGCGCCAGAGCAACACCGTGAACCCGCGGGTGGTGGTCTCGGCGATGTCGAAGCGACCGCCGGGCGGACGCGCTCCCGCCGGCCAGGCCAGACCTTGCGGCTCGAACACCAGCAAGGTGATGGCGTGCAGCCGCCGCTTGAACAGAAACACCGCGGCCTTACGGCCGCCGAAGTAACCGATGCTGCCGCCCACCAGCGGAAAATCATCGTCGCCCGAGAACGTCACCCGCGGCGAGAACTCCAGGCGCCCGGTGAACCACGGCTTGACCTGATGAATGCCGCCGCTCTCGATGTCCGTCGGGTGCGTGCTGCTGACCACGCGCAGGTGATCGTTGACCGCCTCGTCGACCATCGCCAGCGCCGGCGACGGCGCGGGTGGCGCCGAGCCAAGGCGCCCGACGATCAGCACCAGCGCCGCCGCCAGACAGCCGCTGAGCAGCGGCGCCACCACCGTCGCCGCCGACGGCCACCGGCTAGTCCGACGCTCGGGTGACGGCGCGGGCGCCACACCGAGTGTCTGCTCCAGTTGTCGGCGCAGGCTGGCCGAGGCGCGCTGGCGCGGCAAGCGATCCAACGCGGCGTCCAGCGCCGCCTCGACGTCCAGCTGCTGACGGCAGCGCGCGCAGCCGGCCACGTGGGCGTCGATCGCGCTCACCATGGCCGCGTCCAGACGTCCCCGACGACGGTCAGCCAGCAAAGGACGCACGGTTTCACAGTCCATCGTCATCTCGCATAGTCCCGCAGTTTTTCCCGCAAAAGGGCCCGGGCGCGCGACAGGCGCGACTTCACCGTGCCGACTGGGCAGCCCAGGATCTCCGCCGCTTCGCTCTCGGTGAACCCTTCGACGTCCAGCAAGACGAGGAGGCGCGCCTCTTCCGACAGCGTGGCCAGCGCGGCGTCGATCTCCTCGCCCACCAGGCGGCGCAGTCGGCCGAGTTCGCGATCGTCGCGCAGCAAGAATTCGTCGGCCGCGCCGTCGATGACGTCCAGCTCGGACAGCAGCGGCTGCGGCTGGCCGCGGTGGTGCAGATCGATGAAGGTGTTGCGCAGGATCTGGAACAACCACGCCTTCACGTTGCCCGCGACAAACGTGCGCGCCCCGGCGATGGCTCGCGCGTAGGTCTCCTGCACCAGCTCGTCGGCGTCGGCCTGGTGGTGGGTCAGGCGGCGCGCCAGATCGTACAGGGCGTCGAGGTGCGCCAGCGCTTCGGGTACCAGGGCGGCAGGCGGCGAATCAGGGCGCATCATCCAGGCCGGGTTGGCCTGGTCGCGCATTCTAGAGCGCGGGAGCCGCCGCGTCGGATCGATCTTCACTAACCGAATGAACGGAGGCCGCCGGCGAATCGTTCCCGAAATTCGGCGCCGTCGTGGTCGCTTCAGGGCGTCAAGGTGATGGTCCAGAGCTGATTGGTCTGGCCCAGGTAATCCCACTGCTGGATGCGATGGCCGTTGTCCAGGCCAAATTCGGCAACCTCCACAGCCTTGCTGTCGTTCTTGACCACAAGGCTGTAAAGGTTGCCGCCGACAGGTTCGATGGCAAAACGCTGCCCCGTGGCACCCTCGTCCGTCCATTGCTGCAGGTTGGCGCCGTTGGCCGTGCTGTTGCGGTCGACGCTGAGGCACTTGCCGCTGTGAGCTGCGCAGATCTTGTAGTAGCCATCGCCCACCGCGGTGATGTGCCACTGCTGATTGGTGCCCCCGACGTAATCCCACTGATGTACCAACGCGCCGTCGTCCTGCCCCGCCATCGCAACGTCCAGGCATTTCCCGCTGAGGTTCGAACAGATCCGCTGGGTGGCACCGGGATCGAATGCCAGCTCGTTCTGCCGCCACACCGTCACCGGTGTGTTGAAGGCCATGCAGGTCTTGAAGCCGTCATTCTGGTTCGGGGCATCGGCGGTCACACAGTGACCGGCGCAAAGCGCGTCGAGGCCAAAGGGGTTCGCATAGGGGGCGTTGGGTTGGTTCGCGCCCAGGCGGCCGGGCACCACGGACTTGGCCCAGTCGGGTCCGTTGCAATAGAAGGCATCGATCCGTCCCGATCGCGGGTCGGGGGTGAAGACGTTGCCGAAGAACGTTCCTTCTTGGTTGGGGTAGTCCACGCTGCGCCCCCAGCCGATCGCGTCCGAAGGGGAGACCAGCCACAGGGGAATGTGGACACCCGCGGTGTTGACGTGGGCCATCAGGCAGGCCGAGACAGCCTGTTGGCAGCCGATATCGCAGGCAGCGGTTTCCCACTGTGGCGCCATGCCTATTTCACCGGCGAAATTGTACCAGTTGCCGTTTGGATCCTGCTTGGCGAGGCTGTGTCCCGCCGGCAGCGCGCACCTGACCATATACGAGATGGTCATTCGTCCGAGGTCCGTACTCATGAGCCCGTTGTACGAATTGAGCCCGTTGTATGAGTTGAGCCCGTTGTCGACGTTGAGCCCGTTGTACGAATTCAGTCCGTTGTAGGAGTTCAGCCCATTGATCTCGCTGAGCCCGTTGGTGCTGGCGGAGGCGGAGCGCTGATCGCCCGTCACCCCCTGCTGTCCTATCTCACTGCAACCGGCAAACGCATAGATAAGCAACAATGACCCAGACACGCGGAGAACGATACCCATCGATGGCCTCTGACCGCACATAAAGCAGTAAGTAAGCCAACACTTTAATTATACGTAAACTCCTACAAAGACATGGAATCCCTGAGCTGTGTATGGCCGCAGCATGTTGCTTTTGGGACAGCAAACTGTTGCTTCCCCAACTTTTTTTGTCCGACAACTCCTTCCTTCGGACATGGGGAAACCCAATGATTCCAGCAGAAACCTACAGCCCAGCGATCGCGGTCCACGCTGATATCGGTGTTCACACCACTTGGGGGGTTTTCGTCCCACAGTGGTGACGAGCAGCGCCAGAACGCTGCCAGGTCTTATTGGGCGGAGCCTTCGTTGCGCCACGGTCGAAGCGCCGCGGCTCCGGTCGTGATGACGACCAGCGCAGCGGCTGCGCCCAGACCCGCCCGATCGCCGATATGAGGCGAGCCAGCAGCCAACGCGAAGGGCGCGGCGAAGCCGACATAGGTGAACAAATAATAAAGCCCGATGACGCGGCCACGGATCGCAGGCACCGTGGCCTGCTCGACCCAACGTAGGCCGGCGATCAAGCAAGCGCCGTAGCCGATACCGAGCAGCACCGCCGCGCCCAGGACAGCGGCGGCCGACGATATGCCGACCGCCGCCATCGCCACCAGCAGGCCCATGCCACCGGAAGCAAGGCCGGTCAGCGCCGCCCTGCGCGGGCTCACCCGACGCAGCATCGGCTGCACGAACACGCCCGAAAGCAGCGTGGCAGCGGTCACCACGCCGGCATAAACAACGGCGAAGGAACCGAGCCGATCACGGATCAAGCCAGGCAGGACGATAAAAGCGATGGCCGCGAAACCGAAGACCCAAGGCGCGATGGGGACAATCTCGACAAAGAAACCAGCGGGCAAATGAAAATCAGGCCTTTTATTCGACGACGACGATGACGCCGCCCCGCGAGCGTCGGGCGCGCCCCAAGCCAGCGCCAGCGCCGCCGCCAAACACGCCGCCTGAACCAAATACGGAATCAGCATCGGACGGGGCGCCCATTGCGCCACCAGCGCGGCTATCAGCGGCCCACCGCCGAAACCACACGACAGCGCAACCGTGGCTCGGTGGGCGCCACTGCCGCGGGGGCCTCCTGCCGACAGATCGTGCAGCCATGCCGTGCCGGCACTGAAGGTGGCGCCCGAACCAAAACCAACCACCAACCGCCCGACCAACAACACACCAAATCCTGATGCGCCGGCTGCCAGCACCGCAGTCCCCGCCAGCGCTACCACCGCTGAGGGCAACACCACGGCGCGACGCCCGTGGCGATCAGACAACGGTCCGCCCAACAACAAACCCGGCACCAATCCGACGGCGTACACCCCGAACAGAACGCCGAGATCCGTGGGACGCAAATGCAAGAACGCGCGGTAAAGCAGCAGGAGCGGCGCAAAGTGGTTCGTGCCCCAGGCGGCCGCGAACAGCAAAAACGCCACCCGCCTCCAACCGCTGGCCGCGAAATCACCATTGCTGGAGCCGACGGTCCTCAAGGCACTCGCATATCGTTCGGCGCCGCCGTAGGCAAGCGGGCGAGCGCTTAGATCGTGATCAGCAGGCGATCGACGTTCAACCCGCGCGCTTCGATCGAGAGCGGCGCGCCCTTGCTCGAAGCGCCGCCGCCGGCCAATTGGGCGCGCACCACCATCGCTTCGCCGGGCAGCAGCGAGACATAGTTGTCGCTCCACAAAACCGGCAGCACATCTTCGCCGGCGGCGTCCACCAGCCGCAGTTGCACGAAGAAAGCCAGCCTATCGGAGGTGTTGCGCAGCTCGATGCGCACCCGATCGGCGGCGTCGTCGCCGACGAATCGCTCCAGACGGTCGGCCGTCAGACTGATCGTCGCGCGGGGCAGACGGCGCAGCGCCGTCAGATCGGCGTACGACTTGGTCGGCGTGTGCATCCAGTTGGTGTTGGCGGCATCCAGCAAGTCCATGGTGGCGGCCAGCCAGTAAAAGTTGCGACTGACCAGTCGGCCGTCAGCCCGTAATAGGCGCAGGTCGACGAAGTAAGTCCCCTCCGCTTTCGGCGCGGGCAGACGGCAGATCGTCGTCGCTGACGTCGACGTGGCGGACACCGCGTGTCGCGAGAGGGACAACGTGCGGCCGTCGGTGTCGACCACCCGGGCTTCAACGCTGAGGTCCAGCGCCGGTTCCGGACGGTCATTGATCACCACCACCTCGCCGGCACCGTAGGCATACATCACGTGCAGCGGCTCACACGCTTTCTTGGTGCCGAAGTACCCGCCACCCGGCCGCAGGTAGTAATCGTAGAGGTGCCACATCAACGACGGCCAGGCGTTGTTCAGCATCCACTGCACGACGCCGGTAGCCTTGGTCCAGTTGCGGGCGTAGCCCTCGAACATGGCGCGCTGGGCTTCGTAGGTCATGAGCTGCGACAGCTCGGCGAATTCGTCGATGTTGTTGGCCGGGCCATAACGCGCGTTGAGCGCCTCGGTGAAGGCACGAATGTTGTGGAAGGCCTGGCCAGCGGCGTGAAAGTTCCACACCTCGTCGATGGGCCATTGGTGCTCCTGTGGCAGCATTTTCTTCAGGCTCTCGACTGGCGGCACCGCAGGGCCGGGGTTGATCTCGGTAGCGAAACCAAAGGCCCCGCCGCGATCGTTGTCCTCCAGCCAGTACGTCGGCGGCACCCAGTCGTACGGTCCCAACATTTTCAAACCGGTGGATCCGGTGACCGCGGCCGGCTTCTGCGAGGCGCTGGAGTGAAACGGATTCGGCCAGCGCTCTTCTTTCAGAATTTCCAGGTAGCGCGTCTCGACGTGGGCGGGCGGCGGAAAGTCGCTGCCGTACCACCACGTCAACAGCGACGGGTGGCGGCGCACGCGCTGCAACTGCGCCCGCAGCGACTCGGCCGCGATGACGTGGTTCTCGTCGGTCCAGGTCTCCCACTTTTCCCAGCAGTCGCAGCAGCACCAGCCGGCGATGACCAGGATGCCTTCGCGATCGCAGGCGTCCAGGAACTCGCTGCGTTCCAGCATCCCTTCAAAGCGGATGGCGTTCAGATCCATCGCCTTGGCGTAGCGCAGGCCAATCAGGTCGCGTTCGGGCGTACGGCGCAAGAAAAGATCACCAGCCCACCCGGCGCCGCGGATCAAAAGCGGCACGCCATTGATGAAGAAGCGAGTGTGTCCTTCGGCGGTGAAGGCGGTGGTGATCTCTCGGATGCCGAAGGCGAATTGATTCTGGTCCGACGGCGCGTCGTTCACCGTGACGAGGAGATCCAGATCGTACAAGTGCGGCGTGCCGATGGTGTGCGGCCACCACAGGCGCGGCCGTTCGACCGCCAGCGCTGTGTCGTCGCCGCTGTCGATGGCGAAGGGCAGGCGCGTTCGCGGCGGCACGTCGAAGCGTTTGCTGACCACTCCGACCTCGGTGGTCGCCTGCACGGTGGCCGTCTGCGCGCGGTCGGTGTTGTTCACCAAGTCGCCGCCGATGGTCAGCAAGGCGCGCCGATGGCCGTCGACGCCTTCCAACTTGGCGGTGACGAACGGCGCCCGCACCGCCACCGGCCCGCTGGTGCGCAGCCAGACGTCGCGCCAGATGCCGGTGTTCTTGTCGGGCGGCGACGGATTCCAGTCAACCCAGGTCAGGCCCAGGTCACATGGCTCGGGCGGAAAGACCTCGACGGCGATGACGTTCGGACGATCGCGGTGCAACAGCGCCGTCACGTCGAACTCGTACATCCGGTAGGCGCCGGCGACGTGGTCGCGGTTCGCGATGGGATGGCCATTCAGCCAGATGTTGGCGCGATAGTTGATGCCGTCGAACTGCAGGCTGGCGAAGGGACCGGCGTCGGCGGGCAACGAAAGCTCTTTGCGGAACCACCACGATTGGCGGAACGGACTGTCGTCCGGCATGGAAAAGTTGGAAAAATTCTTCGCCGCCGGCCCCTGCCCCGGAATCGACAACAAATTCGTTCCGTAAAACGGATCGACGATCTCGCCGGCCGACACCAGGGCGCCGAGAACGGTGGACGGCAAGTCGACGCGGTACCATTGCGAGGTGTCCACGCCCGCCTGCGACAGGACCTCCCCCGCGCGGCCGGCCGCGTCTGCCGTCAGGCCGGACGAAGGTTGCACCGACCAGGCGGCATTCAGGCTGACCTGCGTCTGCAAGCGAGCGACCGCGCCGTCCAGGGCCAGCGGCCCCGGGGTGGGCGTCGACCAGGAAGCCGATGAAGGCGCCGTACTCATGAGGTGCGCGCTTTCGCGCCTGCGCGTGCGTTCGTCGGCCGCGCCAGCCCGCCGACCACTTGAATCGCAGCGATTGACGCGACTGGGTGGGTCCCCTTCCTAAGCGCGAGCGCAGTCTCCGGCATCATGAGATTTTTCATTTGTAGCGCGAGGCACGGGGTCCGCGGGGTGACGTTTTTTTTCAACCAAGCGTACGATCTCGTATGAGGGGTCCGTCGAAGCCCCGATCCGGTGTCGGCTTGGGCATACTGGCGGCGCCATGAAGTTGGGCCTGGACATTGGAGGAACGAAGATCGAAGCCGCGGTTCTGGACCCCGGCGGCGCGATTCGTTTTCAGCGGCGGCGGGCCACGCCGGCCAGTTACGCCGGCATGCTGGCGGTGGTGCAGCACCTGGTCGAGGAAGCGGAGAAGACCATCGGGAGTTCGCTCACCGTGGGCGTGGGCTCGCCAGGGGCCATCTCTCCCCAGAGCGGGATGATGCAGAACGCGGAGAACATCGACGGCCTCGACGGCCGGCGCCTGGACAAGGATTTGGAGGCCGCCCTGGACCGCCCGATCCGCCTGGCCAACGACGCCGATTGCTTCGCGCTGTCAGAGGCGGTCGATGGCGCGGCGGCCGGCGGGTCGCTGGTGCTGGGCGTGATCCTGGGAACCGGCTGCGGGGGTGGGTTGGTGGTCGAACGCAAACTGCTGCGCGGCGCGAACGCCTCCGCCGGCGAGTGGGGCCACAACAGCTTGCCCTGGCCCGACGCCAGCGAGTTCCCTGCCCCGCTTTGCATCTGCGGCAAACGCGGCTGCATGGAACTTTATCTGTCCGGCCCGGGCCTGAGCCGCGATCACCTGGAAAAAACCGGCCAGCGGCTGTCGCCACCGGCGATCGTGGAGCGCGCGGGCAAGCGCGACGCGGCTTGCGCCGGAACGTTTGAACGCTACGTCGATCGTTTGGCGCGCGCGATGGCCTCCCTGATCAACGTGCTGGACCCCGACGTCATCGTCGTCGGCGGCGGTCTGTCACAGATCGAAGCGCTTTACACCGAGGTGCCCGCGCAATGGCGCCAGTACGTCAGCGGTTCACGGACTGGAACCAAGTTCGTGCCCAACAAACACGGCGACTCCAGCGGCGTCCGCGGCGCCGCCCGCTTGTGGGACAACGCGGAAGGCGGCTGAACGCGCGATCGCCTTCAGCCTTCTTCGGCGTCCAAAGCGTGCTCGCCCCGGTACGCGCCGGGCGTCTGGCCCATCACCTTCTTGAAGGAACGGATGAGGTGGTGCTGCGATTGAAAGCCGCTGCTCTGGGCGATCTGTTCGGTGGTCATCTGGGTGGTGGTCAGCAGCTTCTTCGCTGATTCCACCCGCAGAGCGCGCACGAAGGCCAGGAATGACGTGCCGGTCGCTTCCTTGAACACGCGCACGAAGGCCGGCACCGAGAAGCCGGCCTTGCGCGCCACCTCGGGCAAGCGCAGCCGTTCGGCGAAGTTTTGCCGCAGGTAGTGCAACGTCGCTTCGATGCGGATGACCTTGGGACCGTGCAAGGCCTTCGACGATACGAAACACAGCCGCTGCAGCGATTCGCGAAAGCCCTCGATGACCTCGTACAGCGACTGGGCGCTCTCCAGCTTGACGGTCAGATCGTCGACGAACTGGTCGCGCGCGTCGGTGCGCATCGGATAGCGGCGCTCGATGCGGGCGAACAATTGAAACAAGGTGGCCAGGAAGAGCGAGCGCACCACCTCGATCCGCTCGTGCGAATAACTCAGCACCGACCGCACGTAACGATCGCTGGCCAGCCGCACCTCGGCCGGGTTCTCGCGATCGGCGGCCTCCATCACCGTGTTGGCCGCCCGCTGCAGATCGCCGTAGCGAAGCTCGCCGTCGCTGGGATCCTGGTCCTGGAACAGCAAGTCCTCTTCCGTCTGGACGCACATGTGCAGGGCCTGCACCGCTCCGCGCAGCGACGGGTGCAGCGGTGACCCGGGCGCCACCGTCGGGCCGATGCCCACCAGCGACCGCACACCGAACCTGTCACGCAGGAAAGCCTGGAACTTCTCGGCGCGTTCACGCAGCTCGATGCGGGCGCGGGGTGGACTTTTCCCGCGCTGAGCCGAGGTCAGGATGGCCACGCCGTACTCCTGCAGCTTGGTCGCCGCCGTCTCCGGCATCTCGCGCGCAAGCTCGATGCAGGCGCGCTGGATCTGAGCGTTGCGCACCATGCTTTGCACCGGGTTCAGCGCCTCGGTCCGCGCCGCCACCGGCATCAACGCCAGCGCCGTGGTCGGCAGCCGACTGATGCCCATGCCTTCCTTCATCCATTCGGTCAGATCGCCTTCGTGGTACCAGGGCGGCAGCAAGAATTTGTTCTCGCCGATGGCCCGTTCGATCCAGTCCTCGATCGGCCACAACCGCGAGATGGCCTCGCTGTTGACAGCGTCGATGCGCGTGGCCAGTGACGGCGCCCGGTTGTTGCCCAGGTACTCGGCGTACAGCTTGACGAAACGCTTGAGGGCGTCCAGCAGGGGCGGCTCCATCACCGGCAGACTCAGGGCCATGCGCACGAACTCGACGAAGTCCTGGTTGGCACTGGCCGGTTTCAGACCGGTCAGCTCCAGCCACTGCTCGCTCAGCGAATCCCATGTCGACTGCGCGCAACAGAACTGACCGGCGAACAAAAACGTGCGCCCCTCCGGATCCGCCGGCAGCGCATAGAACAGATCCCAAAAGCCAAAAAGCTGCCGCAGCACCACCTGCTTGGTGCGCCGCGCTTGATCGATGGCTTCCAGGTAGTGCTCGTCGCGCAGCGCCTCTTTGCCGAAGTAGATCTCGAAATGAAACGGCTTCGGGCGATCCTTCGGATCACCGAGATCCATCCATTCAAGGCCGCGCTTGCCGTCCCAGCGGATGAGCCAGAACGGCAGCTCGGAGCGGATGCCGACCACGTTGTGGACGGCGTAGGCGGTGCGCAGCTCGGCCAACCAGCCGGGCTCGTCAGCGCCGCTGGCGGGGGGGCCGCCCGGGCGGGGCGCGCTCGCCGGCGATTCGGGACTGGCAGTGGGCGTCTTTGCCTTTATCGACGACCGTTGCCTGGCTGTCATGTTCATCAATTATTCTGGGGGTGATCGTTTTATCAAGCGCGCGTTCGCCTGCGGGGCCCCTCGGAATGAAACCGACACGAAACTGATAGAGAATGATCGCGATGCCCCCCTTCCTTCGGTCAGACTCCAGGCCGTGACCCGTCTCCCGAAGGCGTCCGCCAGCGCTCCTGCGGCGGCTCCAACCACTGAAGATGCCGACTCTCTTTTGCTGCGGGAGATCCAAGAACAGCCGCGCACCTTGTCGCGGATGCTGGAAGAAGGCTGGACCCATATCCGCGGCGTTTGCCGCTCGATCCGCGCTTTTTCGCCCGAATGGATCAACATCGCCGCCCGCGGCACCAGCGACAACGCCGCCCGGTATGCCCAGTATCTGTTCGGCGCCTTCAATGGCCTCAGCGTGGGATTGGCCGCGCCGTCACTGTTCACCTTGTACGAGGCGGCGCCGCGCTTGTCGCGGGCGCTGACCATCGGCATCAGCCAGTCGGGTCGTTCGCCGGACATCGTCACCGTGGTGACCGAGGCGCGCAAGCAGGGCGGCGCCACGCTGGCGATCACCAACGATCCGGAATCCCCGCTGGCCAAGGC
This sequence comes from Polyangia bacterium, assembly GCA_036268875.1. GTDB lineage: Bacteria > Myxococcota_A > Polyangia > Fen-1088 > Fen-1088 > DATKEU01. The sequence continues at coordinate 11,848 of DATATI010000063.1, forward strand.
CAGCCAGCACTGCATCCGTCTGACCGTCGGCGAAGAAAAATCGGTCGCCGCGACCAAGACGTACACCAATCAGCTGATGGCCCTGGCCATGCTCAGCGCCGCGCTGGGCGACGAACGCGGTCGCCGGCGCGATCTGGCGCGCGTGCCGGCGGCGGTGGCCGAGGCGCTGCAACAGTGCGGACCGTTCATCGCCGGGTCGCGCGCCTTTGCCGATGCCAACCGCTTCCTGGTGCTGGCCCGCGGGTTCAACTACGCCACCGCCCACGAGATCGCCCTGAAGATGAAAGAGATGAGCTACGTGGTGGCCGAGCCGTACTCAATCGCCGATCTTCTGCACGGGCCAGTGGCGATGCTGGAGGAAGGGTTCCCGGTGCTGGTGGTGGCGCCTTCGGGGCGCGGCCTGGCCGATGTGCCCAAGCTTCTGGATCTGCTGAGCGAGCGCCAGACGCGGATCATCTGTTTGTCAGATCAACCGGACATCTTGAAACGCGGCGAGGTGGCGATTTCGCTGCCAGCAGATCTGCCCGAGTGGTTGTCGCCTATTGTAACCGTGGTACCGGGGCAGGTGTGGGCCCGTTCGCTGGCTATTGCCAAAGGCCACGATCCGGATAAGCCGCGCGGCCTGAAAAAAGTCACGCTGACGCGCTAGCGTAACGCTCGCGCCGGCGGCGTCGTTACGACGGCGGGTAAAGATGGCAGCGCACCTCGTGCCCGGCGCCGACGCTGCGGGGTGCGGGCAATTCTGCAAAGCAACGATCCATCACGTACGGACAGCGATCGGCGAATGGACAGCCGCTTTGAACCGACAGTCGCCGACTCTGGCTTTGCGCGGAGGCGCCCGCCGGCGCCAGCGGCACCTGGGGAGACGGCACGGCCGCCACCAGAAGCTGCGTGTACGGGTGCTTGGGCGCGTCCAGCAGGCCGTCGGTGGCGCCGGACTCGACGATCAGTCCGGCGTACATCACCAGGATGCGATCGGCGAAATAGCGGGCGGCGCCCAGATCGTGGGTAATAAACAGGTAACCAATGCGACGCTGAGTCTTGAGATCGCGCATCAGGTTCAAAAGATCGATGCGGATCGAAACGTCCAGCATGCTGGTCGGCTCGTCGGCCAGGATAAGCTGCGGATCGACGGCCAGCGCGCGCGCCACCGCCACCCGCTGGCGCTGGCCGCCCGATGCTTGATGCGGGCGTTTGCGGGCAAAGTCGTCGGCCGGCGTCAGGCCCACCGTCTCCAGCAGGCGGTGGACGGCGGCGGCGACGTCCGCGCCTCGGCGCGCCTTGCCGTGGCGGACCAGCGGGCGCGAAAGTTGATAGGCGAAGGTGTGAAACGGATTCAGCGAGGCGAACGGATCCTGAAAAATCATCTGCACCCGCGCGCGAAAGCCCAGCGACGGGCGGCGCGGCTCGTGGCGCAGAACGTCCTGCCCGCCGAAGATGATCTGACCGGCGCTGGGCGTTTCCAGTCGGGCGATCAAACGCGCGGTGGTGCTTTTACCGCTGCCGGATTCCCCGACCAGGGCCACTGCTTCGCCCGCTTCGACGTCGAAGGAAACCTCGCGCACCGCCGGGACGGCCAGCCGCCGGCCGCGGTCCTTGACCACAAATGTCTTGCCGAGACCGCGCACCGACAAAAGCGGCGCGTTCACGGCGATCCCGGCTGACCAAGGTGGCAGGCGCTGGCGTGGTCGGGGCCGCGCCCGATCAAAAGCGGGATCTCGCGCCGACAACGCTCGAACACGAACGAGCACCGCGGGTGGAACCGGCAACCCGGCGGCGGCTGGCGCGGATCGAACGGCGCGCCCGGAATCCCGGCCCGGCTGGCGCGCGGCTGATGGACATCCAAAAAACAACCGACCAGGCTGCGCGTGTACGGATGCTGCGGCGTCCGCAACAAACTCGCTGACGGCGCCGTCTCGATCAGGCGGCCGCCGTAGACGATCCCCACCCGCGAGCAAACCTGCAGCATCAGCGCCAGATCATGGGTGATGAACAGGATCGAGAAGCCCAGTTTCTCTTTGAGCTCCAGAATCTGGGTCAAAAGTTCGCGCTGCACCACCACGTCCAGTGCGGTGGTCGGTTCGTCCATGATCAAAAGCTTGGGCCGCAGGGCCAGCGCGATGGCGATGACCACCCGCTGGCGCATGCCGCCCGATAGCTGGTGCGGAAAGCGATCCAGGCGTTCGACGTCAATGCCGACGATGCGAAACAGCTCGACAGCGCGGTCGGCGGCCTCGGCGCGGCTGACGCGTTTGTGGGCCTGGATGGTGTCGACGATCTGCTCGCGCACGCGCAGCACCGGGTTCAAGGCGTTCATCGCCCCCTGGGTCACCAGCGAGACTTGCTTCCAGCGAAACTCGGACAGGGCGGCGTCGTCCATCGACAGGACGTCGACGCCGCCGAACAAGATTCGCCCGCCAGTGATGGCCGCCGGCGGCCGCAGCACGCGCAGGATGGCCTGGGCGATGGTGGATTTTCCGCCGCCCGATTCGCCGGCCAGGCCGAACGCCTCACCGGCGCCGACGCGAAAGGAGACGTCGTCGACCACGCTCACGTCGCCCGCCGCGGTCAGAAAAGTGATCTCCAGATTTTCGACGGACAGCAGATCGGAAGGCGCGTCAGCCATGGCGACTGCGCAAGACCGGCGTGGCGGCGCTCAACGTGAGCCGTTTCCGCCCGGTGGCGCGCAGGAAGCGGCGTTCGGGGTTGAGCTGCGGGTTGGCGAATTCGTCGAGGCCATTGTTGACCAGCGCCAGTGCAAAGCCGACCAGGGCGATGGCCACGCCGGTCGGGACGAACGTCCACCACGAGCCCGACGCCAGCGCCACGTCGTTGCTGGCCCAGTAAAGGTTGGTTCCCCAGCTGACCCGTTCCAGATCGCCGAGGCCAAGAAATTCCAGGCCCACCTCGGCGCCGATGGCGTAGGTGACGGCGCCAATGAACGACGAGGCCAAAAGCGGCAGCATGTTCGGCAAGATCTCGCACAGGATGACACGCAGATGGGTCTCGCCGGTGACGACGGCGGCGGAAACAAAATCCGATTGGCGCAGCGAAAGCGCGGCGGAACGAATCACCCGGGCGGTCCACGCCCAGCCGGTCAACAGCAAGACCAGGACGATGGTGCCGGGGCCAGCCGGCAAGTAGGCGGCGATCACCACCGCCAGCGGCAGACCGGGAATCAACAGGAACAGATTCACCAGCAGGGTCAGCGCTTCGTCGATGCCGCCGCCGAAGTATCCGGCCACCGTGCCCACCAGAGCACCCAGCGCCAGCACCGCCACGCCGACCAGAAATCCCACCGCCAGAGTTCCGCGCGCGCCGGCCACTGTCTGGGCGAAGACGTCTTGCCCCTGCCCGGTGGTGCCGAACCAGTGCGCGGCGGACGGCGGCGCCAGCGGCACGGCGACGAACTCCGATGGATCGCCGACCAGCCAGGGGCCGACGAAAGCCAGCAGCGCGAACAGCGTCAAGATCGAAAGCCCGACCAGCGCCTTCCGATTGGCCAGCAGTGAACCAAAGGCGTTCATGGCCCGGTCCGCGGATCCAACCACAGATGAACGATGTCGACCAACCAGTTCGCCGCCAGCACCGCCAGCGTGGTGGTCAAGAACAAGCCTTGGATCAGCGGATAATCCAGCGACTTCACCGCACGAAACAAGAGATAGCCCTGGCCGGGATACGAAAACACGATCTCGGTCAGCAAGGAACCCGACAGCACGAACCCCAGCGCCATCCCGAAGCCGGCGACGTTGGGCAAAAGGGCGTTGCGGCCAGCGTACTGGAACATGATCCGCCGCGACGACAAACCCTTGGCGTGGGCGAACAGCACATAGTCCTGGGACAGCACGTTGATCATCGTGCTGCGCATGCTCAGCATCCAGCCGCCCGCGGTGGCGACGACGATGGTGGCGGCCGGCAGCACGGCGTGCTGGATGACGCTGGCGATGAACGGCCAGCTCAGCGACGGCACCAGGCGATCGTCATACGCTTGCCGCAGCGGCGACCAGCCGAGGCCGAAGCCAAAGATGAACAGCGCCGCCATGGCCAGCCAGAAATAGGGAAACGCGCCCAGCAGCGTCAGCACCGGGGGCAGCGCGCTGTCCAGCCAGCCGCCGCGTTTCCAGGCGCCCAGCATGCCCAGGAACGTTCCGGCCACGAAGCTCAGCAGCACCGCCACGCCTGACAAAAGCAGCGTCCACACCAGCGCCTGGGCGATCACGCTGCCCACCGTGGCCGGGTAATAGCTGATCGAGATCCCCAGATCACCGCGCGCCACATGTCCCAGATACTGCAGATACTGCTTCCACAGCGGCGCCCCGGAGAACCCGAAGGCGGTGCGCAAGGCGATGATGGCCTCCGGGTTCAGGCGGCCGCGGAAGCGCGCGAACATCGCCGTCGCCGGATCGCCGGGCATGAAACGCGGGATGAAGAAGGACAAGGTGATCGACGCCCAGGCTGCGACGGCATAGAAACCCAACCGTCGAAGCAGAAACCTCATCGCGGCAAAAGCCGGGTCAAGACCAGCAGCGCCTGCGGAAACAGGTTGGGCGACAGCGGCGCGTAGGGGTTGTTCTCGGAGGGAAATCCGGTGAACCGTTTGTCGTTGAACGTGCCCCACAGCGGGCCGGGGAACAGCGGGATGGCCGGCGCCTCCCGGGCGAAGACCATCTCCAGAGCGTGGTAAAGCCGCATCTGTTTTTCGGGATCGACGGTCTCTTCCAGCGCGGTCAGCTCGCGATCCGCTTCCGGGATGGCCAGGCGGTGCCAGTTGTCGCTGGCGTCCTGGCCCACCGGTTTCACCGACTGGCGCGACATCAGCCCGCGATAAAAGGTGTAGGGCGTGTTCGAGTAAAGCGTCCAGCCCATCGACAGATCGAACTCCCCCTTTTGAACGCTGTCGTTCCAGGCATTGTAGTCCAGCGTCCGCATCGTGACGTCCACGCCGGCGGCGCGCAACCCACGCGCGATCACCTGCGAGGCCACCACCCAGTCGGAGAATCCCACCGGCACCACGATGGTCGGGGCAAAGCGCGCGCCATCCGGCGTGCGGCGCCAGCCGTCGGCGCCGCGCAGCAAACCCGCCTCGGCGAACAGACGCTCGGCGCCGGCCGGATCATGCGTGACCCACGCCTGCCCGGCGGCCACCGCCGCCGGATCGCGGTAACGCTCGTGCGCGTCGGAAAGGCCAGTGCCGTCGGACGGGTGGGTGTAGTCGTGCATCGCCACCATCACCAGGCGCGCCCGATCGATGGTCATGCTCAGCGCCTTGCGCACGCGCGCGTCGCCGAACGGCGCCACCGTGGTGTTGGCGTAGAACGCCACCGTGGCGTCCAGCGCCGGAAACCAGTAGTGGTGATGCACCGGATCGCGTCCGACGTGGATGCGCTTGACGGCGGGGATGAAGTCGCCGGCCCAGTCCACCTCGCCGTTGACGATGGCCATGATCGATTGATCGTTCGCCGGGTACGCTCGCACGTGCAGCGCCTGGATGGCCGGCGGGCCGCCCCAGTAGCGCGGGTTGCGTTCGATGCGATAGGCCTGCGGCTGAAACGACGTCACTTCGGTGAAGGGTCCGGTGCCGATCGGGTTCGGGTTGGCGAAGGTCAACGGATCGGCGACGTCCTTCCAGATGTGCGCGGGCACGATGGGATAGGCCGAGATGTCTTCCAGGCCCGGGACGAACGGACGGGTGAAATCGAAGGCCACGGTGTCGTCGCCGACGGCGCGGGCGGCGCGCAGGTATTCGCCCACGCCCAGGACGTCCAGGGCCGGGTGCGTGCGCAACAATTCAAAAGTAAAGGCGACGTCGGCGGCGCCGAACGGCTGTCCGTCGGACCACTGCACGCCGTGGCGCAGGGTGAAGACCAGGCGCAGGTGATCGTCGCTGAAAGAAAAACTCTGGGCCAGCCAGGGCACGTATTGGCCGGTGATGGGGTTCCAGATCAAGAGCGGTTCGTACATGGACCCGCGCGCCGGCCAGCGCATGTCGCCCGCTTCCAGCAGCGGGTTGAAGTTGCGGGTGAAGGCGGACGTCTTGGGGCCCTCGGCGATCTCCAGGACGCCGGGCGTGGGCACGGGGCGGGCACCGCCGCAGCCGGCGGTGAAACCCACCGTCAGCGTCACAATGGCAGCCAAGAGCCACGCGCCAAACGGTCCCAGCTTCAGGCGCGGCACGCACAAATCATGGTCGGCGTAATGCTTCCCTGTCAATCGGATGTACGTTTCGTGCCGCGCGCCTGCGCTCGTCCGGCGCCGTGGTATATGCGAGGAGTCCTCGCGTGCCCACGTGTGATGATTTCCCCAAAGCGGCCCGCTCGATCGGCCGCTGCCCTGGCCAGAAAAGGAGGCGACCTGTGCTGAAGCTTCATCGTGATTCTCGGTGCGCCTTTTTTTCGGCCGCGCTGCTCTTCGCTGCCTGCGGCGGCACCGGAAACGGCGCCGGCGCCGGCAGCGGCGGCCAAACCACCAACACCGACGGCGGCAGCGGTGGTAACGGCAACGGGGGGAACGGCGGCAACGCCAGCGGCAGCGGCGGCTCCCAGGGCAACGGCGGCGCCGGCAGCGGCGGCGCCACGGCCACCGGAACTGGCGGCGCGGTGGGAATGGGCGGGATGACCGGGCTCATCCCGCCGGTCAACGGGGCCATTCCCAGCACCATCACCACCTGCGCGGCCGCCGCCGACGCTGGCGCGTTCACCTTCAGCAGCATCCCGGTCTGGCGCGACGACGCCACCGCCGGTTACGTGATGATCCACGACGACATGTGCGGCGACACCTTGCGCGGCATCGACAAGTATGCGGTGCCGGCCATGACCGCGCGCGGGATCAACTCGGGCCTGGGGCCGTACGTCGAGGCCTGCCAGACCACGAACATCTGGAACGTGGTTCAGGACGCCGAGAGCAAGGGCAACGAGATCGTCAATCATTCGTACACCCACGTGAACATCACCGCCGCCAACTCTGCCCACGAGGTGGTGGACGCCAAGACGCTGTTCGACACCAAGGTGATGCACAAGCTGTCGTTCTTCATTTTCCCGTACGACTTCTTCACCGACGAAACCATCGCCGCGGTCTCCACCGCCGGCCACCTGGGCGCGCGCGCCGGCCTGCGCGATCCCTACGACGGCTTCGAGAACTTGCCGATGAACCCGGCCGCGCTGGTGCCGGCCGGGATGATCGGCAACGATCTGCAGCTGGTGTTCGACGTCTGGCCGCGCACCTATTCAAAGTACGCGCTTTACCACCCTGAGGACGTGCTGGACATTCACGTGTGGAACGCCATCGACGCCTGGGACAACCCGCCCACCAGCACCACCGCGACCATCGTCAAGCAGAAGGTCTTCGCCGTGCGCGAGATGCACAGCGTGTCGATGTCCGACAACCCGCCCGAGGACGGCTCGGAGGGATTCGGGCCAGTGCCGTTGAGCGTCTATCAGAAGCACCTCGATTTCCTGGTGGCGGCGTGGAAGGCGAACAAAGTCTGGACCACCACGCCGACGTCGGCGATCAAGTACCGCCACGCTCGCACCGCGTGCACAGCCAGCGTGACGGGATCGATGCTGACCTTCAACACGTCGAACGCCGACTGCACCAAGTACGCCACCCCGATCAGCGTGATCGTGACGACGGCGAAAGACGTGCCAGGCGTGTCGGCGTTGCAAGGTGGCAAAGAGGTGGCCACGCGCAAGCTGATGGCGAACACCTTCAGCGTCACCGCCGATCCGACGCTGGGACCGGTGACCCTGGACGGCTGCACCACGCCCAGCGAGGCCGTCGACACCACCGCGTTCGCCTCGTACAAGAAGCCGACACCGGCGAATTCGGTCTGCGACCTCGAGCAGGTCAAGGGCAAGGGCTCGCCTGGATTGATGGACAACCTCGAACGCAGCCTGACCGATTCGCTGGTGACGTTCCCCAACCCGGCGCAGGGCGACGGGCGCGACGGCGCGTGGTCGTGGTACCCCGGCACCGCCACCGTCGAGATCGTCAAGGACGCCACCGCCAACAGCAACGTCCTGCACTTCACCGGCAAGAACCTGGCGGCGTACGCCGGCGCCACGCTGGCCTTCCTGGGCGGCAACGGCGGCGGCGCTTGTTATGACTCGACCGCGTACAAGGGCGTGCGCTTCAAGATCAAAGGCCACGACACGGCCACCGACGTCTACAACGGGAAGATCTACCTCAGCCTGATCACCGCCGAGACCCAGTCGCGCAAGTACGGCGGCGATCACGTCGGCGACTGCGGCCACTTCCACGTGCCGGTGACGGTGACCGCCGACTGGCAGACGGTGTCGGTGAACTGGACCGACTTCATGGCGCCGACCTTCGGCACCGCGCCGGTGCCGACCACGCTGGCCATGACGAAGATGCAGGCGCTGGACTTCGGCGTCTCCAGCGCGACGAGCGACTTCGAGATCTTCCTCGACGACATCGAGCTCTTCTGACCGTTCGCTGCCGCGCTTTCATTATTGGCGTAGGCGCCGTCGCCGCAGTCCTGGGGTTTGGCGCGCGTTCGGCGGGCGCGCATATGTACGCCGCCAGCGCCTTCGAGGCGGTGACCGATGGCCAGGACCTGTACGTGCAATTTCGGATCGACGCCACCTCGACCGTCGATCATCTGAACCGTGCGCGCACCGGCGGCGAACCGATCGGCAAGGAAGGGCTCGACGAACAAAGCCTGACCATCTCGGATTATGTGGGGACGCACTTTTCGGTGCGCAACGACGCCGACAGCTGCGCGCCGCGCACGCGGCAACCGGCACATTTTGACAGCCGCACCGAAAAAGTTTTCGTCAGCATCGTCTATCACTGCGCGCATCCACTGCACGTGCTGACCCTGCGGACCGCGCTGTTCGAGCAGGACGCCACCCCGCACCAGTTGCTGGGGACGTTCCGCCACAAGCGAGCGCTGGAAAATTATCTACTAACGCCCGCCGCGACGGAGGCGGTCATCGACCTTGGCCGCCTGGCGCAGATCGGACCATCCGAGGCGACGCCGCCTGGACAGATCCACGTGGCCACGCCGCCGCCCGGGGCCTTCGACGGCGAGGCCGCCCTGCCCGCGCACGGCGGCGCCCAACCGATCGGCACCGGGTTCTGGGCGTTCCTCAAGCAAGGGATCCTGCACATCCTGGGCGGGCTCGACCACGTGCTGTTCGTGGTCGCGCTGGTCAGCGTGGTGCTGTCGTGGCGCCAGCTGGCGCAGGTCGTGACGTCGTTCACCCTCGCCCACAGCTTGACGCTGGCGCTGGGGGCGCTGGACCTGGTGCGCCTGTCACCGCGGCTGGTGGAACCGCTGATCGCCGCGTCGATCGTCTACGTCGCCGTCGAGAACGTGGCCCGACCGCAGCCGCGCGCCCGCCTGGGCGTCACCTTCGGTTTCGGATTGGTGCACGGCTTCGGGTTCAGCAGCGTGCTGCGCGATCTGGGCCTGCACAAGGGCAATCTGATCTCGGCCCTGGTGGGCTTCAACCTGGGCGTCGAGCTGGGGCAACTGATGATCGTGGCGCCGCTGGCCCCACTGGTGTGGTGGCTGCAGCGGCGGCTGGACGCGTACCGCCGCGTGCGCCTGCTGGTCAACGCCCTGGTGGCGCTGGTGGCCGGTTTCTGGTTCGTGCAGCGCGTGGCGGTCCGGTGAACGCCGTCGACGGCGGCGTGTAAGACACATGAATTTTACGGCCACGGCGTTGACACCAAACAAACACGGCCCGCGTTGGGTCCAAAGCTACGATCACCAGCGTCGGGGCGGCGCCGGGAGCAGGAAGAAAACGATTCGAAACGGAGCGCGACGATGAAGGCACTGACCCGCGAGCACCTCACCTGGATGAGCCTGCTGACGGCGTTGGGCTGCGCCGGCGTTAAAAGCGGCGCCACGGGATCCGGCGGCGCCGCCGGCACCACCGCCAGCGGATCGGGCGGCAGCGGCGGCAGCACCGCCAGCGGCAGCGGCGGCAACATTACGCCGCCACCGGTGACGGCGTGCCCGAACAACCGCTGCAGCGACTTTCCGTCCAGTCCCATCGTCGACACCGGAACGCCTCCCGACGCGCCGACCATGTTTGGCGGCGCACCCAGCGGCGCCGGGCCCTGCGTGTTCGAACCGGAGGACGGCGCGCTGTTCCCGCGCGGCTGGTTGCGCCCGCGCTTCAAATGGTCGGGCACCACCGGCGTTCATCGCATCACCATTCACGCCGACCAGCAGGACAAAGATCTGGTCGCGTACACCAGCCAGACGTCGTGGACCATGCCCAAGGACATCTGGACCGCCCTCGGCCAGCACACTGTCGAGCAGGACATCACGGTCACCGTGCGCGCGGCCAGCGGCGGCGAGAGCGCCATTCATTTTCAGATCTCGTCGGCGGCCGCCGGCGGATCGGTGGTTTTCTGGGCGGCGAAACCGGAAGGCATCCTGGACGACGGCGCCAACACCAACGACCTCAGTGAGCTGCGCGGCTTCTCCGTCGGCGACGAGAGCACGGTCTCGGTCCTGCAGATAGCCCAGGTCAAGCAGCCGAGCATGGGCGAGGACGGCGAGGCGCGACCGGTCGCTTGCATCGGCTGTCACGCCGCCACGCCCGACCATGGGTACGTCGGCTTCATCGACGACTTTCCCTGGAACCTGGCCATCGCCGGCGTGAACACCGGCATCCAGGGCGACCCGCTGCCGGGCCTGACCGACGGCGGCAAGCTGTCGCTGAACATGCCGTACGGCGGAATGATGGCGTTCTCCCCGGCGCAGTGGGCGACCGGCCATCGACTGGTCTTGGTGGCTTCCAGCCTGCACGACTATGTGAACTGGCGGGATCGCGACGACAGCGGCGAGGCGGGACGGCTCATCTGGTACAACCTGGACGGCCCGCCGCCGGTGACGACGATGGACACCGACGGCAACCCGATTCCCACCCTGACCATGGGCACGAACTATGGCGAGGTGGCGCGCACCGGCGACACGCGCGGTGCCGCCAACCCGACCTGGAGCCACGACGGCAACGACATCGTTTATTGCTCGACCACCGGCACCAAAGACGGCGAAGTCTTTCAAGGCACCACCGATCTCTACAAAGTCTCTTTCGCCGGTGGCAGCGGCGGCCCGGCCGCGCCGCTGATGGGCGCCGCCGATCCAGGCTATGAAGAGTACTACCCGGCGTATTCGCCCGACGACAAGCTGATCGTCTTCAACCGCGTCCCGGCCGGCGAACGAGCCTACGCCAACCCTGATTCCGAGCTGTTCGTGGTGCCGGCGGCGGGTGGCACCGCGGTGTCGCTGAAAGCCAACACGCCGCCCGCCTGCACCGGCAAGAAGACCCCCGGCGTGAACAACCACTGGGGCCGCTGGTCGCCGCGCATCACCGCCGCCAATGGCAAGAACGTCTACTGGATGTTGTTCTCTTCGTACCGCTCGGACATTCCACCGAGCACGATCGTCGACGACGAGACCAATGCCGCCGTACAGATCACGCAGCTCTACATCACCGCGGTGGTGCAGGACAGCGCAGGACAGATCCAGACCTACCCGGCGATCTATCTTTGGAATCAGCCGATCACCACGATCAATGCCACGCCGATCTGGGAAGACATCCAGATCCCCCTCGTTCAATAGTCACGCGCGCCGCGCGCGTGGCGCGCGCGCCTCAGCCCGCGGTGTGAAAAGGCCGCCACAGCGCCATGCACGTCGTGGCCGCGATCACATCGCGCCGTCGATGGAAGATGGTGGTGGCGGCGTCGGCAGCAGGCGAGCGCCCGACTTTGTGCGCGTTCACCGCCGATGCCGCGCGGTCGCTCACCGGCGGCCATCACTGGCGCGAGCCTTGCGAAGGAAGCGGGAAACCTTCGCAAGGAGCTCTTACGATGAAACCTGCGTCGCTGCTGATCCCTCCTCTTCTCGCGCTCACCACCGGAGCGTGCATGTGCTTGCCCGATCAAGGTCCCAACGATTGGGGCGATAATTCCAGCCGCTGTGAGAACACCGGCTGCGATGCCGACCAGTCCTGCGACTACAACAGTCATCAGTGCACGGCGCGCCCGTCGAGCGACAGCGGCGGTCGCGCCGGCGGATGGAATGGCGGCGGCAGCGCCGGCACCGGCGGTTACCGCACCGACGGTGGTGCGGGTGGCGCTACCAGCAGCGGCGCGGGCGGAAGCGCCGGCGGCGGCGCGACCGGCGCCGGAGGCGGCAGCACCACCGGCGGCGCTTGCGCGGCGAACGGCGAATGTTACGGCGGCGCTTGTTGCCAATCGGGAACCTGTCAGGCGCATCCGACGCCGCTCTGCACCTTCAACAACCAGTGCGGCGCGAACGGCCGCTGCCGCGACGGCGCTTGCGAACAGGGCTGCGCCACCAACGCCGCCTGCGGCACCGGACAGATCTGCAACGGCGGCTTCTGCCTCGCCGCGCCCGGCGGCGGCGGCCTTTGCGTCTACGATCTGGACTGCGGCGCCGGCCACACCTGCATCAACGGCTTTTGCCACCTCGACTGCACCACTGACGCCGCCTGCGGCGCCGGCGATCGCTGTTTGCAAGGCGTCTGCAAGCCCGACGATTCACCGCAGCCTGGCTGCCACACGGACGTCGACTGCAGTGGCGGCGCGATGTGCGTGAACGCCGTCTGCCGGGAGGCATGCACCACCGACGCCCAGTGCTGTCTGAACGGCCCTGCCGGATCAGTCTGCCGCATAGGCTTCTGCCTGACCGCCCACGAAGCGGCGCCCGCCTGCCATCTCAGCGCTGATTGCGACGGCAAGACCTGCATCGACGCCGCCTGCCAGTAAGGCGGGCATCCTCCCCGCGGATTGAGCGTTCCGCCGCCCGCGCCTGTTGTTTACGGGTTGCGGGCGGCGGCGATCTGTTGGCGCGCCGGCACCGACCGCACCGGCAACACCACCGACGCCGGCGGCCGCGTGCCGCCCGCCCGCGACCGCGCGATCCATTCCATCGCCAGACCCGATCCGGACGGCACTTCGACCGTCGCCAGCAGGCGGCCTTCGCGCACCAGGCGCTGCCCAAAATCAGGCGAGCCATCGCAACCAATCACCGGCGTGGCCCCCAGCTTGGGATCGCCGAAGCGCACCGCCGCCGCGTGCAAAGACAGCTGCGCGCCCATCGCCATGTCGTCGTTCTGCGCGCAGATCACCGCCGCCGGCGTGGCGCGGCCTTCCCCTGCCAGCCAGTCCGCGACGGCGACGCGCGCACCGTCGCTGGTCCAGTCGCCGTCGACCAAGGTCAACGTCCAGGGGCCGCCTTCGATCTCCTCGCGCAGGCCTTCCAGGCGCCGCTTCGCCGACGAGGTGTCGGGGCGACCCAGGACGCAGACCACGTGGCCGCCGCGGGCCAGCGCCGCCTTCAACTGCCGGCCTTGCAGCCGTCCGATCTCGATCTGGTCGGCGGTGACGCTGAAGATGGGCAGGTTGGGAAAATCATCGCGCAGGCGATCGACATAACCCGCCGCGCGGTTCAGCAGCACCCAGCCGACGCCGGCGGCGCCCACCGCCCAAGCCGGCTCGCGCAGGATCTCGTCCAGCACCGGGCTGACCATGACCGCCGCCAGCTGCGCCGATTCGGTGCCATGAGCGACGGCCGCGATCTGCGCCGCCTGCCGCTCCGGATCATCCTGCGCCTCGAGGACGGTCACCCGAAACCCCAGGTGATTCGCCGTGGCCAGCGCGTCTTCGCGCATCCGATACTGATAGTCGTTTTCCAGGCTACGAAGGAACAGTGCAATCAGGTCCCGAGCCATGACGCATTTTTACACGTTCCCTGTTTTTTGGCTTCTTTTTGCGGCCGGATCAAATGGCTACGGCAAAGTGGCTACGGCTCCACCACCTCGAAGGCGCTGGCCGGGATGGCTTTGAGACCGTTGATATCGTCATCGTTCCAGCCGGCGTTTTGTTCGCTTTGAAAGAAGAAGTTGCTGCCGTTGTCCGCCAGCATGAGACCGTATTTCTTGAACGCCTGCGTGAACAGCTTGGCCTGGCCCGTGAGCTTGCTGTCGTCATAGCTGGCCTTGAGCCGGATGCGCAGACCCATGGGCGGTGCATTGGGATCGGTGTCCGAGCAACCTCCGGGGACCGCTTCGTGGGTGGCGGGCGCCATGAAGCTGCCGTGCGTGCACTTGAGGGTGAAACGGATGGCGTGCGTGATGGCCCCGGCCATCGCCTCGTCGAAGCGGGCCAGGCCGGCATAGATCGGCAGTCCAGCGGCGTCCGCCGACGTCCAGCCGCTCTGGCGCTGGCCGTAGCTTTTCTTGGTGAGATCCCATTTCGCGCCGTTGGCGCAGTGCCAGCCACTGGCGTAGTGACAGCCGTACCCTTCGTAAAGCTCGCACGTCCCCTTCTGCACGGTCAGAAGGTGGCAGTCGCCGTCGCACTTGCTGGGATCGGTCGTCCCTTCCAGTTGCACCGATGCCGGATTGGGAAATGGATAAGGGCCGGGATCGCTCTCGTCGGCGTAGGTGTCGAAGGTGACTGGAATGGACGCCTCACTTTGCGGCACGACATTGATCGGAATGCCAAAGTCAGAGCCAAAGTCAGGATGGATCTTGATCGCGCCCACCAGCGCTTGCAGCTTGGGTGTCCACGTCGTGTCGACCGCCGATCCCGAGACGTCCTTGTTCCACAGATCGTCGCCGGTGAACAGCGAGCAGCCGCTCGACCCAACCGGCGGCATCACTGCGGCGCCGCCGCTGCCCGTGGCCGTCGCGCCGCCGCTGCCCATCCCGGTCGTCGCGCCGCCACTGCCGGCGGAGGTGATTCCACCGGCGCCGCCTCCTTGATCGCCGCTGTTTCCACAACCAGCGGCCGCCGTCGCGGCCAGCAGCGCCACCGGGATCCATTTCAACGTCGGTGTGTTCATGCTCCTCCGTTTCACCAGGCCACGGCCGGAAATTCACGCCCGGGCCGCGCGAAGAGAAATCCCTGCAACAGATCGCAGCCGAGATCGACCAGGACGTCGCGTTCTTCGGTGCGTTCGATCCCTTCCGCGATCACCACGATGCCCAGATCGGCGCACAGCTTGGTCAGCGAGCCGATGAGCTTGCGCTTGGTCGGCTCCCGATCCACGTCGCGCACCAAGGCCATGTCGATCTTCACGATGTCTGGCTCGAGATACGCAAAGCTGTTCAGCCCGGCGTAACCGGCGCCCAGATCGTCGATGGCCACTCGATAGCCCAGAGCCCGCAATGCGGCCACGCGGCGGCGAACGTCCTTCACTTCGTCCAGCGAAGCGCGCTCCGTGACCTCCAGAACCACGCGGTCGGCGTGCCGGGACAGCGCCGCGTCGGCGGACAGCAGCGAATCGTCCAAAAGGTCGCGGGTGTGCAGATTGACGAAAAGCGACGCCTGCGCAGGAATGCCGTCCAGCGCGCGGGCCGAACGGCCGCGGATGGTGCGGCCGAGCTCGGACAGACGGAACAGACGCTCGGCCGCCGCCAGCAGGGTGTCGGGAAACGGCAGCTCTTTTTCGTCGGTGCGCACCAGCGCCTCGTAACCGAACACGGTGTGCCCCGACCACGAGACAATCGGCTGAAAGGCCATCCACAGCGACTGCAGCGCGCGGCCAAAGCTAGCGTCCAAGCCTGGCAACTCGCCGATCTCGTGACGATTGTCGCCAAGGTATTCGGTGGCCTGGCGCTTGAGTCGCGCGATCTTGTGCAGGTGCACCGCCCGCTCGGCGGTGGTCACCAACGCCCGGGTGTCGACCGGTTTGGACAGATAACGGGTGGCCCCGTATTCGACTGCCTCCATGGCGCTTTCCACCAGTGGGCTGGCGGTCATCAGGACCACCGGGATGTCGATGTTGCGGGCCCGCACGGCCCGCAGAAGCTCGATGCCGTTCATGCGCGGCATGGTGATGTCGCTGATGACCAGATCGAACTCCTTGGCTTCGAAGGCTTCGATGGCCTCGCTGCCGTCGCCCGCGGTATCGACGTCAAACCCGGCCGTACTGAGGCTGCGGGCCAGGACCCGCAACAGCGCCGGCTCGTCGTCCACAAGCAGAATCCGATCGCGCATTCCGTATGACTTCCGCCAGAATCGTACGCGGGATCGGCAAACCCCACAATTGGGCTTGTGCGCCGGCCGAATTATCGGTCATTGGCCGTGAAGGGTGCCGACGGCCCCCGCGCGCTCGCTCGTTTCGCCTGTCAGGCTTGGTCGGCGGCGGCGGCCGGACCCAGGCAGCCAGACAAGGCGTCAAAGATTTGCCGCAAGGAGAACGGCTTGGGAATGAACTTGCGCACATTCACCGATCCCCGCGGCCGGCCGCCCTGAGCGTCGGGGCGATCCAACGATACAGCGCTGAGAACGATTACCGGAATTTCTGCCAATTGCGGATTGGCGTGCATCCGATCCAGCACTTCCCACCCCGACACCATTGGCATCATCAAATCCAGGATCACCACGTCCGCTTTTTCCGGGCGATTGAGGATCAAAAAATCCAGCGCCTGCTTTCCGTTGGCGGCCGGAATCACGGTGTATCCGCCCTGTTCCAGCTCGTCTTCCAGCACGTCGCGTACGTCCGGATCGTCTTCCACCAGAAGGACCGTGCGCCCACTCCGCGACCGCCTCCCTTCCCCCGACGTCATCATTCCGATCTAAATTGATTCATTGATCGGCGGTTATCAAGCGTTACCGACGTGTTAACGTCCCTGACCTCTGAACGATCGGATGACGTTGCAGTCCAAATACTCCATCGTGCGAAAAATCGCCGATGGCGGGACCGCCGAAATCTTCTTGGCGAAACAGCACGGCGCCCAAGGTTTCGAGAAGGGTGTCGTTCTCAAGCGGATTTTCACCGAGTTTTACGCCGATCCGCAGTTTCGACACATGCTGGTCGACGAGGCTCATATCGCCATGAGTCTGAACCACAGCAACATCGTCCAAGTCCTGGATCTAGGCGAGGAGGACGGGCGCTATTTCTTGGCGCTGGAGTTGGTCGACGGGTGGACGCTGGATGCCGTCTTGCGGCGGGCAAAGACCGCCGGCTCGCCGTTTCCACCGCCGCTGGCGCTCTATGTAACCGCCGAGGTCTGTCGGGCGCTGGCGTATGCGCACGCGAAGACGCGCGACGGAAATCCGCTGGGGATCGTTCACCGCGACGTCAGCCCGCACAACGTCCTCATCAGCGAACAAGGCGAGGTGAAACTGACCGACTTTGGCATCGCCAAGGCGGCCATCAAGCGCGAGCAAAGCCTGGGCAACATGATCAAAGGCAAGATCGCCTTCATGTCACCCGAGCAGGCGTCGGGCAGCGAGATCGACGCGCGTTCCGATCTGTTTTCGCTGGGGACGATGCTGTACGTGATGATCACGCGGCACTATCCTTTCGACGCGCCCACTGACTTCGAGACGTTGATGCAGGTGAAAAGCGGCGACTTCCTGCCGCCCGAGACGGCGCGCCCCGGATTGAACCCCGAGCTTTACCGGGTGATTCGCAAGGCCATGGGCAAGGCTCCCGACGATCGTTATCAGCGCGCCGATGAGATGCTGATCGACGTCGAACAAGTGATGCGTCTGGCGTTCCGCCCCGTCGGCCAGACGGAACTCGTGCGCTGGCTGGCTGAGCTGGCGGACAAAGACGGCGCCACGCCGCTGACCCGGCAAGTACCGGTCAGTCAGGAACAGCCAACGCCGGGCGCGCTGCCGGCCAACCTGAACGTCGTGCCCGACTCGGGGCTGGTGCTGGACCTCAGCGAGGCCGAGCTGGTGACGCCGCAAGAACGGCCAATGCCGCCGCCGCTGCCCGGCACGGTGACGCCACAAGCGGCGGCGACCACGGAACCGATCACCGCCGGTCCGCGAACGCTGAAGATTCGGCTGCGCTTCCGCGGCATCGCCATGCTGGCCGCCGGTGTGACGCTGGCGCTGGTGGGCGTGTCGGCGGCGATCAAATCGTGTGGCGGGCCGCGATCGATCGCCACGCCCCCGCCACCGACCATGGCCGCTGCTCCCCCGCCGAACGCCGCGCCCGCGCCGCCCGGGATCACTGATGCGACGCCGCCCACGGTGGCTGGCCCGCCGCCGCCCAGCGAGCCCAAGGCCGTCGCCGCCGCCGATCCGCTCCCGGCGCCAGCCGTCGAACCGCCCGCGCCAAAATCCGAACCGCCGGCCGCGGAGACCAGCGCGCCCGCCAGTCACTCGAGGCAAGTGGCGGTGGCGATCAAAAGCGATCCCGACGGCGCCAAGGTCACCACCCGCCACCATGCCTACGGCACCACGCCGGTCTCGGTGATGCTGCGTCCGGGCCACCGCTACGTCCTGACGCTGACCAAACCTGGCTACGCACCCGCCACCACCCGCTACTACGTCGAGCCCGTCGATACCCAGACGGTGCAGGTATCATTGAAGAAGGCGAACGAACCCAAAAAAGCGGCCGCCGCCACGCCGCCCTCCGGCCAGCCACCACCAAAAAACGCCAAGGCGAACTGGTGGAAGTTTTCACGCTGACGCGCGGTCGACCAAGCGCTCCTCTTCGAAAAACCAGCGGCCTCCGATAGTTAGCCCTGGCGGCGGTGGCCGAATAGCGGACCGGGGCGCATCGGCCTCCGCGACATCGTAAGATCTGGTTTATCCCGAGCGGAGGGCGGCTGTGTTTTTCCGGCAAGGTGCCGATATTTCTCTTCAGGAAGGTGCTCTCATGGACCTGTTAGAAGAAGTCGGGTCTTGTTTCGTCTCTGAGGTGATGGGCACAGAGCTATACACGCTGACCCCCGATACCGCTGTGGCGTCGGCGCGCCGACTGGCCATGGCTAACGGCGTGGAACACCTTTTGGTGCTGGAGAAGGGCTCGCTGGCTGGAATCGTCTGTGGCGACGACCTGCGCGCGGCTTCCCGCGATGCGCTGGTGGGCGAGTGCATGAGCTCGCCGGTGCTGTGCATCGCGCCCGAGACCACCTTGCAAGAAGCCATCGAGATCATGGCCGAGAACAATGTGGGGTGTCTGCCGGTGGTCACCGGCGATTATCTGGTCGGGATCATCTCGCGCCATGCGCTGGCCACCGCTGGCCTGACCGAAGACGGATTACCCGAACCGGAGTCTTGCGCCGCTTGTCATTCGGGCAAACGCGTTCGCCGCGACCCGCGCGCCGCCGGCACACCGCTGTGCGAGACCTGCCTCGGCCGCACGGCGACGAAGCCGTTCGCCGACTAGACTGCGCCTGGGGTAGAGTCGCCGGCTTCATGGCGGACGGACGCGACGGGCGCGGCAAGCGCGGCGGGCCCGACGCCGACGCGGTATTGAGCCGCGGCGGGCGCAAGCTGGAAGCGGCCCTGGAAAAATTTCCGCTGGGCGACGCCGTGAGGGCCGCCGCGGCGGTGGACGTGGGAGCGTCGACGGGCGGGTTCACAGCGGCGCTGTTGCGGCACGGGGCGCGCGCGGTGACCGCGGTCGACGTCGGCCACGGCCAGCTGCACACGGCGCTGCGGGGCGACGCGCGCGTGACGTCGCTGGAAAACGCTGACTGGAAGACGCTCTCGTTGACTCAGGCCGCGGGACCGTTTGATTTCTTCACCGTCGACGTCAGCTTTGTCGCCGCCCGGAGCATGCTGCGCGGCCTGGCCTTTCGGCTGCGAGACGGTGCGCAAGGCATTGTGCTGGTCAAGCCGCAGTTCGAGCTGCCCGACAAGCAAGTGCGCGAAGGCAAGGTCGACGATCCGAACCTGCGGCGGGCAGCGATGGAGCGTTTCGGCGACAAAGCGCGAGCGCTTGGTTTTGAAATCCTGGGCGCGGAGGATTCGCCGGTGGCAGGCGGCAGCGGCACGGTGGAAATCCTGGCTTGGCTGCGGTTTCGCGGCCGCCCTGATTCGATGCCCCGCCCCGGCGAACGGCGCGAAAAAGCGCCTGCCGCCCGGCGCCGCGCCAGCCGCGCCGACCAAGCGAACGCCCGCTGGCCGTGGTTCTTGATCAGCGGGCCGGGGCTGGAAGGCGTCACCGCCGACGAGGTCGGTGCTTTGCCCGGCGTCGCCGATGTGCAGCGCGTGGACGGCGGCGTGGAATTTTCAGCGCCGCCGGCGGTGGCGATGCGCGCGAACCTCTGGCTGCGCACCGCCACCCGGGTGGTGGCGCGTCTGGGCGCTGCGCCCGCGCGCGAGTTCAACCGTCTGCGCCGCGCGCTGGCCGGTTTGCCGTGGGAACGCTTCGTCGGCGCCGACACGGCGGTGAAGATCAGCGCCACCACCTCGCGCTGCCGGCTTTTTCACACCGGGGCGCTGGCCGAGACCACCGCGCTGGCCATCGCCGATCGGGTGAAAGGCTGGCGCGCCGATCAAACACCGGCGACCGGTGGCGAGCCGCTGATCATCCTCCTGCGCGGCGTCGAGGACACCTTCACCGTGAGCGTCGATTCGTCGGGCGAGCGGCTGCACCGGCGCGGTTGGCGGCTGGAGACGGCGGCGGCGCCGCTGCGCGAGACGCTGGGCGCCGGGCTGCTGGCGCTGTGTGGGTGGGACAGTCGCACGGCCTTTTGCGATCCGATGTGCGGCGCCGGCACGATGGTCATCGAGGCGTGCGCGCAGGCGCTGAACCTCGCACCCGGTTTGCAGCGCGACTTTGCTTTTCAGCGCTGGCCAATCTTCGACGCCGAGCTGGCCGCGGCCTGGAACGACCTGCGCGGCGAGGCGCAAGCGGCCAGGCGCTCGCAACCGGCGGCGCCCATCGTCGGCTCTGATCGCAGCCCACAAGCGATCGAAGCGGCGCAACGAAACGCCACCCGCGGCGGCTTCGGCGATCTTGTGGCATTGACCTGCGCCGAGCTGGGCGCGGTTCGCCCGCCGGCGGCATCCGGGTTGGCGTTGCTCAATCCGCCCTACGGCCGCCGCCTGGGCCATCCGCACGCCGCCACGCGCCTGTACCGCGACATCGGTCGGATCTTGCGGGCGCACTTTCGCGGCTGGCGCGTCGGCTTGCTGGCGGCGAACCAGGCAGCGGCCAACGCCAGCGGCCTTCGCGCCACCACCACCCACCGCCTCTCCAACGGCGGCTTGCCGGTCACGCTGCTGGTCGTCGATCTTTAGGCAGCGATCGGGGCGATCTTTTGGCGTGCTCCGAACCCCGCCCCCGCGAGAGCGAAGCCGCGTCGCCACGCAAGCACCCCGCGATGGCGCAGCCGCGTCGCTAGATCACGTTCTCGATGACACGGCCGCCGGCGGATTGCGGGCGGTGCAGCTTGTAGCCCATGCCGCGCACCGCCTCCAGATGGACGCCCAGCGGTCCCAGCTTGGCGCGCAGGTTCAGCACGTGCGTGTCGACGGTGCGGACGCGGCCGACGTGGCGATAACCCCACACCCGTGACAGCAACTCTTGTCGGGTGAAGACCCGCCCGGCGCGATCGACCAGAAAGCGCAGCAGCTGAAATTCGTACGGCGTCAGCTTCAACGAGCGGTCGCCGACGAACGCCTGCAGCGACGTGCAGTCCAGCGTCATCTCGCCGTAACGGATGCGCGGCGTTGTCAGCGACGTCTGGTCGCGCCAGCGCAATTGCTGGACCCGCGCCGACAGCTCTTCTGGCCCCAGCGGCATGACGATGAAGTCATCGGCGCCCATCTCCATGTCCATCACGGAAATCCGCGCCAGGTCCACGCACATCAGCACACGGATGTTGGCCAGATCCTCGCGCTCGCGGATGCGGCGGATGGCGTTGCGGCCGATCTCCAGGTGAGAGCCTGCTTCGATGACGATGATGTCCGGAACGCCATACGACCGTGGCATCTCCGCCAGGTCGTAGCCGACGGTGGTCACCTCG
This sequence comes from Polyangia bacterium, assembly GCA_036268875.1. GTDB lineage: Bacteria > Myxococcota_A > Polyangia > Fen-1088 > Fen-1088 > DATKEU01. The sequence continues at coordinate 33,579 of DATATI010000063.1, forward strand.
TGGCCCAGGCTGCGCAAAAGCGTCGAAGGTGCTTCGGCGCGAACATCATTTCGGCCGTGATCCAGTGTAACGACAATTGCCCGCAACATTACTGAAAGAGTCCTCCTCGAAGCCCTCGACGGGGGTATCGAGTCGACTCAAGTCTAGGCAGGCCTCCGTAACGGGATCATTTCCGGCCTGAACATTTCATGTAACTTCCGCTCCTTCCGACCGAGCGGCGCGCCCGGCGGTCAGTAAACGGTCCAGCGACGGGGCAGGAAGTATTCTTCGTACGTGCGCAGGGCGTAGCGATCAGTCATCCCGGTGATGAAGTCGGCGATGGCGCGCGAAAGGCCGTCGGACTCGGGAACGCCTTTCGGCCAGTGCTTGGAGCGAAATTCGTCGGCGTGATTGTGAAAGTAGGCCCACAGCTCGCCGATGATCCGCTGCGCCTTCTCGAACTCGCCGCGGATCTCGTCGCGTTCGTAGACCGTTTCGTAGAGGTAGTCGCGCAGCGCGATCAGCGCGTCCAGGACTTCGTCGGTCATGCGGATCTGGCGCTTTTCTTCCAGGCGAGACGAATCGACCATGTCGTTGACCATGCGCGCCACCCGATCGCTGTGCGAAGCGCCCAGCACGGCCAGGATCCCTTTCGGCACGTCGCTGGCGTTCACCACCCGACCACGAACCGCGTCGTCGAGATCGTGGTTCACGTAGGCGACGATGTCGCTGATGCGGACGATCTGTCCTTCCAGCGTCATGGCCATGAGATTCGCGTTGTCCGAGATGATGTGCCCTTTGCCCTTCGAGTGCTTCAAGATGCCGTCACGCACCTCGACGCTGAGGTTCAGGCCGCGCCCGTCGCGTTCCAGCACCTCGACCACGCGCAGCGACTGTTTGACGTGGTGAAAACCGTCCGGCATCAGCTTGGCCAGCACCTTCTCGCCGGCGTGGCCGAACGGCGTGTGGCCAAGGTCGTGGCCCATCACGATGGCCTCGGTCAGCGATTCGTTCAGGCGCAACGCGCGGGTGACGGTGCGGGCGATCTGCGCCACCTCCAGCGTGTGGGTGATGCGCGTGCGGTAGTGATCGCCCTCGGGCGCCAGAAAAACCTGCGTCTTCCCGGCCAGGCGCCGAAACGCCTTTGAATGAATGATCCGATCGCGATCGTGCTGGAAGATGGGCCGCACCGGATCGGGCGGCTCGGGCTTGGCGCGACCGCGGCTTGACCGGCTTTTTTGGGCGAACGGGGACAGCACTGCCTCCTCGTCGGCTTCCAGCTGCTCGCGGATGTTCATCGGCGGGGTTTTCCTTTGCGCTTGCTCGGGCCTTTGCTGGGCTTGCCCGAGGGTTTGCTCTTGCCGCGCGGCTTGCCTTTGCCGCCGGCCGCGCTGGCCCCGCCGCGCGTGCTTTTGTCGACGGGAAAGTGCGGGCGCTCGGCCTTGCCGCGGTGGCGATCGCTCTCGCCGCGCCGGTGACGCCCGCGACCCGCGCCGTCGTCGCCGCGTCCGTAGACCTCGGTCCGTTCGGCGGCGCGGTGTTCGTGCAGCGCGAAGTCAACCTTGCGGCGGACCACGCTGACCGACTGCACCTCGACCTTGACGGTGTCACCGAGGGCAAACGTCCGCCCCGAACGCCGCCCGACCAGCCGGCAGGCCGGCTCGTCATAAACATAGTAATCGTCGGACAACGCTTCCAGGCGCACCAGGCCTTCGACGAACGGATCGTCGATGACCACGAACACGCCGAAGCCGGCCACACCGGAGATGGTTCCGTCGAAGACGTCTCCGATGCGATCGCGCAGGAAAAACGCGCGATAGAGATCGACCACCTCGCGCTCGACCTCCATCGCCTGGCGTTCAGAGAACGAAGACTCGGCGGCCATCTTTTGCAGGGCCGCGCGATCCGGCACCGGCGCGTCGGCGGGCTTGCGCCAGCCGCCCGACGGCTTGCCCTGCCCGGCCAGCCGGCTTTTCAGGAGGCGGTGGTCGATCAGATCCGGATAGCGCCGGATCGGCGACGTGAAGTGCAGGTAGTCCGACGAGGCCAGCCCGAAGTGGCCGATGTTCACCACGTCGTACGTCGCCTGCTTCAGCGAGCGCAACATCTGGAACGACAGCGGCTTTTCCGCCGGGTGATCCTTCAACCGATCCAGCACGCGGTGCAAGCCGAGCGGCGTGCGCGCGTCGTCGACGTCGATGGGGATGCCGTAGTGTTCGGCCAGCGTGGCGAACTCTTCCATGCGGCCGCGGTCGGGAGCGTCGTGGATGCGCCAGAGGGCGTCTTCGTTGCGCTGGTGAAAGCTGCGGGCCACCGCTTCGTTGGCCGCCAGCATGAACTCTTCGATCATTGAATAGGCCTGGCGCTCGCCCGGATCGCGGCGCGATTTGCTGATGGCCCGCACCAGGCGCGGATCGTCGTCGTCAAGCTCGACCTTGGGCTCGGGCAGATCGAAGTTCAAGGCCCCGCGCCGGACGCGCTGGGCGTTCAGATTTCGCGCCAGGCTGACCATCGCCCGCAGCGACGGCAAGAACGGTTCGTACTTCTTGCGCTTGCCGCGCGTGTCGCCGGCCAGCGCCGCCGCCACGCCCGGATAATCCAGCCGCGCCCGGGAGTGAATCACCGCCGCGCAGAAGTCCGTGTCGATGATGTTGATCTGCCGATCGAAATCGATGCGCACCACCATCGCCAGCCGGTCTTCTTCTGGTACCAGCGAACAGATGTGCGCCGACAGCGGCTCGGGCAGCATGGGGATGGCCCGGTTGGGCAAGTAGATGCTGCAGCCACGCTTGCGCGCCTCGGAGTCGACGGGCGCGCCCTCGCGGACATAGTGCGAGACGTCAGCCACCGCCACCCACAGCCGCGTTCCGTTGTTGGGCAGCCGTTCGATCGCCACCGCGTCGTCGAAGTCGCGCGCGGTCTCGGGATCGATGGTGGTGAACTCGATGTGGCGGAGATCTTCGCGGTCGATCAGATCTTCCGGCTGCACCTCTTTCGGCAGGTACTCGGCCTGGCGGGCGACGTCGTCGGGAAATTCCTCGGTGACGTCGGCGCAGGCCAGCACCTTCTCGACCTCGGTGCGCGGATCATCGGGATCGCCCAGCACCTTCAGCACCTCGGCGGCCAGTGGGCCGTCGGGCACGTCGGGGTAGCGGGTGATCTCGGCGACCACCGCCTGGCCGACCAGCGTCTGCGCGACGTGGCCGCTCAGGCTGACCGGGCCGGTGATACGCGGATCGTCGGGCTGCAGGATCATTTGCTTGCCGGCGCGGGCCAGCTGTCCGGTGATCTTGGCGCGGCCGCGGGCGATCACCCGCAGCACGCGGCCCTCGAATCCGCGCACGCCTTGCCAGGCCTCGATCTCGACGCTGTCGGCGTCCATGGCAGCGCCCCGGCTGCGGGCCGAGATGTGGACGTCTTCGGACTTGTCGTCGGGGACGACGAAGCCATAGCCGACCGGGTGGATCTTGATCCGCCCGGTTAATTTTCGCGCAGGGGCGCGCGACGAGGGAATTCGTGAACTTGTCTCTTCAATACTCAAGCGGTATCCGTTTCTGTTCTTGTGGTTACTGTTATCGAAAGTTTCACTGTGGTGGTTGTGTTGGTCGGCCCGGAATCACAGTGGATCGCAGCGCATAGAGCTTGCGATCATCCGAGCCGACAAAGATGGTTCCGTCGGCGGCCAGCGCCGGCGAGCTGTCGACGTCGCCGCCGAGCTCGACCGACCAGCGCAGCTGGCCGTCGGGCTCGAGCGCGTACAAACGATCGTCCTGCGAGCCGAACAGCACCGCGCCCTTGGCGTCGATCAGCGCCGACGACAAGATGCGGTCGCCGGTGCGGAAGGTCCAGTCCAGCGTCCCGTCCAGACGAACCGCGTAAAAAAGCGCGTCGAACGACCCGATGTAGACGTCGCCGTTGCCCAGCGCCGCCGACGCGCGGATGTCGCCGCCGGTGGTCAGGGCCCAGCGCATCACCCCGTCGGGACCGAGGGCGTACAACTTGGAATCGTCGGAGCCGATGTAGATCGTGCCGTCCTCGCCGATGGCCGGGCTGGATTCGACGTCGCCGCCGGTGCGGAAATCCCAGCGCTTGGTGCCGTTGGGGTTGATGCCGTAAACCAGATCGTCCTGACTGCCGGCGACCACGGTCCCGTCAGGCATCACCGCCGGCGCCGATGACACGTGCCCGCCGGTGGCGAAGCGCCAGCGCAAGGTGCCGTCCGGGTTGATGGCGTACACGCCGTCGCCGCCGGTGTAGATGGCCCCGTCGGGGCCGATGGTGGGACCGGCGTCGACGTCGCAGCGGCTGGCATCGGGTCCGATGCCCACGCGCTGGGGGCACGATCCAACCTGGAAACTCCAGCGCGGTTTGTCGCTGCCGGCGGGAAAGGCGTACAGGTGGTCGTCGTCGGAGCCGACGACGATCCCGCCGTCGTGGCCGATCGCCGGCGAGCTGAAGATGATGTCGCCGGTCAGGTGCGACCAGCGCAAGGTCCCGTCGTGGGTCACGCTGTAGACGCGCCCATCGTGCGACCCGAACAGCACCGCTCCGTCGTCGGCCACCGCCGGCGACGAGGTGATGGGACCACCGGTGGAGAACGTCCACCACACCGCCGGCTTCTTCGCCGGTAACAAGAACGGCGATCGCCCACGGTGCAGGACACCCAGGCGAAACATCGGCAGCACCGGCTCTTTCACGATCGGCGGGAACGGTGGCGCCGTGGGCGCGTTCGGCGCGCCCGGCGGGGCGCCTGCCAGCGGTGGGCGAACGCGCGCCCCGGGGGGCGGCGGCCACACGCACGTGCCGGTTTCGCAGATCCGCTGCAGCTTGCAGTCACGATCCGACGCGCACGGGTTCATCGTGGTCGCGCACGCGGCCAGCAGCACGGGCAAAAGCCCGACCAGCACCCAAACACGCCACATCACCAAGTCACCGAACACGTTCGCGGCCGCTCCAGGCGAGCCACACGAAAAAGAAATCCTTCTGATGGGCCACAAGACTAAGGCAATTTGGAAAACGTGCAAGCGGTCCCCGCAGCGGCGGCCCTGGCGTCCGTCGGAGCGGGTGTTCTCTGTTATCTTGCTTTGATGCGTTTGTTGTCGGCCGCGCCGCTGTTGTTCCTGGTGGCGCTCGCGGCGTCCGGATGCCACAAGGCCGCGCCTGCACCCGCGCCACCGGCAGAGACGGCCGCGGCCGCCAGCGACGCGCACGACGACGGCCAGGCGATCGCCGCCACCGCTGCGGCGGCGACCGTCCCCGCCGCTCGCGCGAACCTGGCCAAAGGCGCCATTCGTCACGTCATCATCGTCAGCGAAGATGGCTTGCGCCCGGACGCGCTGATGGACGTTCACCCGCCGGTGCACGAAGCGATCATGCACAAGGGATCATGGTCGCTGGTGGCGCAGACCATCCGGCATGCGTCGACGCTGCCTTCGCACGCGGCGATGTTGTCCGGGTTCGATATGAAGGAACACGGCCTCAGCTGGAATTCGTGGCAGCCGCAACGCGGGTACATCCTGGTGCCGACCATCTTCGATGCCGCGTCCAAGGCCGGCGACAAGGCCGCTGCTTTCGTCGGCAAGCGCAAGCTGGAACACATCGCCCACCCCGGCTCGGTCGACGTGTTTTCGCGCCCGGGGTTCTTCTGCAAGAAAGTCGTCGAGGAAGCGACTCGCTATTTCGTCGACAAGCGCCCGCAGGTCGAGTTCATTCACTTCTCCGATCCCGACGAGCGCGGCCACGCCGTGGGCTGGATGTCCGATCCGCAGATGGACGCCATCCGCCACACCGATCGCTGCCTGGGCACGCTGGTCGACGCCGTCACCGCCGCCGGCCTGGACGATCAAACCCTGTTCATTCTGTCGGCCGATCACGGCGGCCACGGCCGCAATCATTCGGGCGCCATCAAGGAAGATCGTTTGATCCCATGGATCGCCTGGGGCCCGGGCGTGCGCCCGAACCACCGCATCCGCACCCCGATCAGCACCGTCGACACCGCGGCGACGGCGTTGTGGGCGCTCGGTTATCCCGGTCCGCCGGGCATGCTGGGGCGTCCGGTGTTGGAGGCGTTCGACGCCAGCATCGGCGGCACCGATCCCGCGAGTACCACGGCGGTCGCACCGACGGCAGTACCAGCCGCGGCCCCGGTCACGCGATAGCCGCGGCGTAGGCAGCAGGTCTTGGTACAACGCCCCAAAAGTCTGGAACCAGGCCGGTACCAGGTGGGGCACGTCGGAAGGTCGACCTCGCGGTTGGCTAGCGCGCGGCTTCGACGTCGCGACCCGTTCACCGTCGAGGGCCGCTTGCTTGCTCGCCGACGGACCACGGTCTGTATTGGCGTGGAGCTCTTCCATGAGGCTTTCGTCGCGAGCGGCATCCGCCACCCTTCGCTTGCGGCAGACCGTGATCCGTCGCCGAGCTTTTGTTCCGGACGCGGGGCGGATGCACGCGCTAGCCGACGCGAGGTCGACCTCACAATCCCCGCGACGAGGACCAATCAGAACTTCCGGATCGGCGGCTCGCCCGGCGACAGCGCCGGCGGGCCTTTGGGCACGGTTCGCCGCACGCGCGACAGGTTCAGATCGAGCTCGCTGATCTTGCGCACCATCACCGGCACGCGCGTTCCCGAGCGTAGCGACCGTCGCTGTGGCGGCTCGCGGCCGGACGCCGAGGGCGCGGTGGGATCGAGGCGGCGCGACAGGCGGCCCACCACTTCCACCACGTCGCCGGGAGCGATGTTGATCTCGGCGCCGAAGACCTCGCGGTCATCCAAGCGCAGGCGGGTCAAGAACGGATGATCCAGTTCCAGCAGCGTGGTGCTTTGAAACTGCACGCGTTCATCGGAGGGAAAGGGATCCAGCAGCATGCCGCCCGACACTTCGATCCAGATCGGCTCGTCGGTGCCGTCGTCCAGCAGAAAATCCAGGGCCGCTTCGTGGAAGAAATCGCTGCTGACGAACGCGCCCTTGCGAAACCGGGCCAGCGACCACACGGTCTGCCGGCCGCTCAGCGCCGACACCGCCGTCCGCCGCGCCACCACCACCCCGCGCACCGCCACCGCGTGGCGATCGGCGATGCCGCGCAATTCGGAGATGCGATAGCGCCGCCGTCCGACGATCAAACGGTGCAGCCGGTTGGCCAGCCGCACGCCCAGCGGCCCTGACATCGCCGACAGCACGGTCGCCGCCGCCACCGCCGCCATCGCCATCCCCAGCTCGTCGCCGGCCATCGACAGCACGCCCCACGCCGCCAGCCCCGCCGCGGTCGCCGACGTGGCCGCCGTCGCCAGCCGCACGCCGCGGGGGAACGAAATCCAGCGCGCGATCGGACCGCCGGTGCGTTGCAAGGCGATCGGCTCGCCTTCACTGGTGGAGCCGCCGCGCGAGAAGACGTCCATCGCGCGCCCCACCAGCGCGTTCAATCGCCGGCCGACCCGCGCCCGCCAGGTGGGCGGTGTCGGCGACAGCGGACGGACGAGATGGTGTCCGCTGGGACCGTCCCAGTCGGCCAGCTCATCGCGTTCCGGAACGACCAGATCGTCCACACGGCCCTCGCCTTCAATTGTCACACGCGAAGGTGGGGTTTGCATGCGGGGAACACCGCAAACGCACCGGCGCAGGCCAGCCGCGATCGAAGAATCCAAGACGATACTTATTTGAGATACAATCGTCTGCCCTCATGGTGGAAAGCGACGCTGCCCCGCGGCCACTGGAAGCGTTGCGAAACGCGGCGCGCGGCGGCCAGGAACGATTTCTGGTGGGATTGTCCGACGCCACCGAGCGCCGCCGCTTCGCCGCGGCGCTGGGCACGGAAGGCTACGTGCTGGAGGTGGGCACCAACGAACAGGCGATCACCCGCCTGGCCGACGAGTCGTTCGATCTAGCGATCATGGACCTGGACGATCCGGCGGCGACGCAAGATCTTCTGGCGGCCTCGCGCGAGCTGCGGCCATTTTCGGACATCGTGCTGGTGGCGGCCAGCGATCCGCAGCGCTGCGGCGAGACCTTCGGGCGCGAGACCGCCGCCGTGCTGCCGCGCCCGCTGCCCGAGGTCGAGGCCCTGCTGCGCGCCCACGTCAAACGGCTGGCTGGTTTCCGTCGCGCCCGCACCCGCGGCCTCCTGATCATGAACGCCTTCGCCGGCCACCGCGACGAGTTGGTGGCGTCCGAGCCGGATCTGGCGCGCGAGCTGGACGCCATGCTGATCCAGGCTCGACAAGACCCGACCATCATTGTCATGGGCGATGACGATCTGAAGGCCGCCGCCGGCGCTCGAACGGCAAGCGCCAGCACCCACCCCGACGCGGTGGTGGTCGGGCTGGAAGGCCGGCAGCTTCTGGACGCGCGGCTGGCCGAGGTGCGGGCCCGGGCCACCGGCGCGGCGGTGGTGATCGTCGACGCCGCGCCGACGAGCGAGCGCCTGCGCGACGCGCTTTACGGCGGCGTGCGCGCGTATCTGCCGCGGACGTCCCTGAATTTGCTCGGTCGGGTGGTGGCGTCGGTGTCCAAGCGCCGGCAAGGCGAGGCCATCGGCGTCAAGCTGATCGAGCACCTGGCCAAGGTCGGCGTGCTGACCAACCAGGACACCGAACGCACGCCCGCCCCTCACCGCGACATCGACATCCGTTTGATCGCCGACGCCTCGACGCCGCGCGCCCGCACACCGGTGGTGCCGACCGGGCACGAAGTCCTGGTGGTCGACGACGAGGCGGTGGTGCTGACCGTGCTGCGCGAGGCGCTGCGGCGCGGAGGTTTCCGCGTCACCACCGCCGCGTCGGCCGAAGAGGCCATCGACCTGATGCAAAAGCGCCGTTTCGATCTGGTGCTGACCGACAAGAACCTGCCCGGCGCGTCCGGCCTGGAGGTGCTGCGGCAGGCGCGCCTCCTGTCGCCGGCGCCGGCGATTGTTCTCATCACCGGGTACAGCTCGTACGACACGGCGGTCGAGGCGCTGGACATCGGCGCGCACGATTACATCGAAAAACCGATCCGCGACGTGGAAGACTTGCGCTTTCGCATCCGGCGCGCCCTGTCCCGCCGCGACGAACAGCTGGCGCGGCCGCGCATCACTCGCTCGGGCGGCAACGCCGGGCGCATCTTGCTGGTCGAAGTGGAAGGCACGCGGCGGCAGCTGCTCGCCGATTACCTGGGCAAGACCTATCAGGTCACCGCCGCCAAGGACGGCGACGACGCGCTGGAGCTGATCAAGCACCAGCAGTACGATCTGGTGCTGTCCGATCGCCACCTGTCCGGATCGTCGGGCCTGCGGGTGATCGAACACGCGCAGCGTTTGCTGCCCCACTGTGCGTCCGTGCTGTACACGGCATACCCGTCCTATGAATCGGTGAAGGAAGCGTTCGCCACCGGCGTGGACGCCTACCTGGTCAGGCCGGGCGACGATCTGAAAAAATTGGGCGACAAAGTCGCGGAAGCTCTCGGCGGTCGCGGCGGAATACTGTTAGGGTGATGGCGTCCGCACGTCGTTGCGGCGACCAAGGTCTATGAGAATAGCCTTCACCCACAATCTTCGGCTGACCGACAGCGAAGAAGAGGCCGAGTTCGATTCCGCCGACACCGTCAACGCCATCGCCGAAGGCCTGCGCGCCGGCGGTCACGAGGTCGAGAAGATCGAGGTCACCGGCCCGGCGTCGCGGCTGGCGGCGCGCATCGAATCGTACGGCCCCGACCTGATTTTCAATACAGCCGAAGGCCGGCGCGGCCGCGCGCGGGAGGCGTTTTACCCGGCGCTGTTCGAAGAGCTGGGATTTCCGTACACCGGCTCGGACGCCTACGTCCTGACCGTCACGCTGGACAAATGGCTGACCAAGCTGGTGCTGGGCGGGCAAGGCATCGATACGCCGCGCGGGAAGCTGCTGACGCCCGACGAGCTGAAGCGCATCAAGGACCCGGGCACGCTGGGTCTGGCGCTGCCAGTGATCGTCAAGCCGAACTATGAAGGCTCGTCGAAAGGAATCGGCGACGACGCGGTGGCGCGCGATCCGCGCGCGCTGGCCGAGCTCTTGCCGCGGGCGCTGCGCGCCTATCCGAACGGCGTGCTGGTGGAAGAGTTCATCGCCGGCACCGACGTCACCGTGCCGTTTTTGGAAGGCCGCGGTGACGAGGGGATCTTGCTGCCGGTCGATTACGTGTTCGATCCAGGCGCCCGCAACCGCTTCAACATCTACGATTATCGGCTGAAATCCGCTGATTCCAGCAAGGTCCAGGTGCGCTGCCCGCCCGATCTGCCGCGCGACGTGGTGTCGCGGCTGCGCACCATCTCCAAGGCCGCGGGCCGAGCCGTCGGCCTGCGCGACGTCGGGCGCATCGATTTTCGGCTGGGCGAGGACGGACGCATCTATCTACTGGAGGTGAACGCCCTCCCCTCGCTGGAACGGGGGGCCAGCCTTTTCGCGGCGGCGGCGCGCGAAGGACTGGATCATTCCGAGACCCTGGCGGTCATCGTGGAAAGTGCGGCCCGGCGTCAGGGGCTGGTGGTGAAACCGGGCGCGCGGCGCCGGCGTCCAGCCGAGCCCTTGCGCATCGGATTCACCCACAACGTCAAGCGCGTCGACAGCAAGGGCGGCAACGACACCGAGGCCGAGTACGACGCCCCCGAGACCATCGACGCCATCCGCGACGCGCTGGAAAGTTACGGCCACCAGGTGCTGCCATTCGAGGCCACCGCCGAGCTGCCGCGCCAGTTGATGGAGACGCCGGTCGATCTGGTGTTCAACATCGCCGAGGGCGTGACCGGCCGCAACCGCGAGGCGGCGGTCCCGGCGCTGTGCGAATTGCTGGGCATCCCGTACACCGGCTCTGACGCCGCCACGCTGTCGATCGCTCTCGACAAGGCGCTGTCCAAGCGGGTGCTGATGCAGCACGGGATCCTCACCGCCGAATTTCAGGTGATGGAGACCGGGCGCGAGCGGCTGTCGCCCAAGCTCAAGTTCCCGCTGATCATCAAACCGAACCAGGAAGGTTCGTCGAAAGGTGTCAGCGCGTCGGCCTCCGTCGTCGACGACGACGCCGCCCTGCGCGCGGTGGTGAAGGAGCTCATCGAACGCTACCGCCAGCCGGCGCTGATCGAGGTTTACATCCCCGGCCGCGAATTCACCGTCGGTCTTCTGGGCGATCGTCGGCCGCGCGTGCTGCCGCCAATGGAGATCCTGTTCAAGGACAAGTCGAACCCGCGGCCGGTCTACGACTTTCAGATCAAGCAAGAGTGGGAAAAACATGTCAGCTATCAGTGCCCGGCCGATCTGACGCCGGTCGAGCTGAAGGCGGTCGAGCGGGTGGCGCGCGAGACCTTCGCCGCGCTGGACTGCCGCGACGTCTCGCGCGTGGACATGCGCATGACCCCCAAGGGCGAGCTTTACGTCATAGAGGTCAACCCGCTGCCGGGGCTGACGCCGGGTTATTCGGATCTGTGCTTGATCGCGGCGGCGGCCGGGATCGAATACCGCACGCTGATCGGCGAGATTCTGGAAGGCGGCCTCAAGCGTCTGCGGGAAAAACGCCGCGAGGCCAAGGCCGCCGAGGGCAAGTCGCTGTTCCCGCTGGCGCCGACGGCGAACGGCGGCGCCACCAGCGCGGGCAACAGCAACGGCAGCAACGCCAACGGAAACGGAAATGGAAGCGGCAACACCACCGGCGCTGCCGGCGACGGCAAGTCCGCGGACAAGCCACCGGCGGTGGCCGCCGCGCCGGGGCCCGTGATCATTCCGCCAACGGAATGAGACAGCGGCTGCGCGACCTGGGGTTTTCCGTCGGGAGATTCCCGGTCGGCCCGCACAACGCCATCACTGACGTGGGCGGCGTGCGCGTCGGCCACACCACCATCATCTCCGGCGACGGTCCGCTGGAGGTCGGCGAAGGCCCGGTGCGCACCGGCGTCACCGCCATCATCCCCACCGAAGCGGTGTACGAAAACCGCGTCGTCGCCGGCAGCTTTGTCCTGAACGGCGCCGGCGAGCTGTCGGGCCTGACCCAGGTCGCCGAATGGGGATTGCTGGAGACGCCGATCCTGCTGACCAACACGCTGGCGGTCGGCAAGGTGTCGGACGCGGCGGTCAAGTGGATGACCCGGCGGTTTCCCAAGATCGGCAACGACGAGGACGTGATCATTCCCATCGTCGGCGAGTGCGACGACTCCTGGTTGAACGACGCCGTCGGCCGCCACGTCCGTTCCGAGCACGTCTACCGCGCCATCGAACAGGCCACCGGCGGCGCGGTCGACGAAGGCTCGGTGGGCGCGGGCACCGGACTTATCACCTGCGACTTCAAGGCCGGGATCGGCACCAGCTCGCGCCGGGTGGAGATGGACGCCGGGCCTTACATCCTGGGCATCCTGGTGCAGTCGAACTTTGGCGTGATGCGCTCGCTGCGGGTGAACGGCGCGCCGGTGGGCGAGGTGCTGGAACGAAACTTCAAACAGCCGCGCCGCGAGCGCAACGCCGGTTCAATCATCACCGTCATCGCCACCGACGCCCCGCTGCTGTCGTCGCAGCTGGTGCGTCTTTGCAAGCGGGCGGCACTCGGCATCGGGCGCATCGGGTCGTTCGCCGCGCACGGCTCGGGTGAGATCATCGTGGGGTTCTCCACGGCGAACAAGGTCCCACGCCAGACCTCGAAGATGACCGCACAGCTGAGCGTGCTGCTGGACGAGGCCTGCGATCCACTTTATGAAGCCGTGGTCGAGGGCACGGAGGAGGCGATCTTGAACGCCCTGTGCATGGCCGACGAGATGCGGGGCCAATCGGGACATCTGGCGCCGGCGCTGCCTCTCGACCGCCTGGCCGAGATCCTGCGCGCCTACGAGGCGGCGTTCGCGCAACAGTCGACCTGATTTTCATGCGCATCTGCTTCGTCGTCGCCGACACCCGCACGCAGCAACCAAGCTATGCCGGCGTGTACCTGGCGATGGCCGCTCACCGGCGCGGCCACGACGTGCGGTTCGTATCGGTCGAGAACCTGTCGTTCCTGGATGACAACAACGTGCTGGCCACCACCACCCGGGTGCGCACCGGCGACTATCAAAGCACCGCCGATTATGCGGCGGCGCTGGCGTCGGACGAGGCGGTCAGCGAGGAAGATACGCTGGGCAGCTTTGACGTGGTTTTCCTGCGCTACAACCCGGTGCGGGAGGCGGCGGGCGGCCCGCCCGCGCCGGTGATCGACTTTGGCTGGCGCTTGCGTCTGGGCGGCACGCTGGTGGTCAACGATCCGGAAGGCCTGCGCCGCGCCGGCAGCCGCATGTATCTGAGCGATTTTCCCGCCGACGTGCGCACGCGGACGCTGGTCTCGCGATCAAAGCCGCGCCTGAAAGAATTCCTGCGCGCCCTCGACGGACCGGCGGTGTTGAAACCGCTGGCCCCGCGCGGCGGCGAGCGGGTGTTTTACCTGCGCCGCCGCCAGGTCTCGAACCTGAACCAGATCATCAGCACGCTGACCAAGGACGGCTACGCCATCGCCCAGGAATATCTGCCCGAGATCGAGCAGGGCGAAAAACGCCTGCTGTTGCTGAACGCCGAACCGATCCGCATCGGCGATCGGGTGGCCATCTATCGCCGGCGCAGCAGCCTGGGCGGCAACGGCGACGGCGGCCCCGCCCCGGCCATGCGCGGCAAGTGCGAGTTCGGCCCGGTCGAAACGCGCATCTGCGACATCATGCGGCCCAAGCTTCTGGCCGACGGTCTTTACTTCGTGGGCGTGGACATCGTCGGCGACAAGATCCTCGAATTGAACGTCTTCACCCCAGGCGGCATCCACTCGATCCACGAGCTTTACGGCATCGATGTGGCGGACATCGTGATTCGCGATCTGGAACGGCGGGTGCGGCTGCGCGCCGCTTATCGAACCACGTTCGATCCGGAAGCGGCCGACGTGGTTTAGCGCCTCAGATCGAAGGCGCGCCGCCGATTGGTACTCCGCCACCGACGGCACCGCCCGCTGCGGTGGGGAACGGGAAGCAAACGATGGTCGGGGGGACGGCGTCCAGGTACGGCACCGGGGTTCCGTCCTCGACGGCGCCGTCAAGAGCGCAATACTGGTCGCTGCGAATGTGGGTCAGGCGTTCCTTGACCGCCGTGGCGTCGAGCGCCGTGATGACCAGTCCGTCGGCGCTGAGCTGCCAGCCTGTGCTGGCGTCGGCGAAGACCACGGTCAGGCCGATCGCCGTCGGTGGCGATCCTTCGGAGCAGGCGATCTGAGGGCCGACACTCAGACGCTCGGGCTTGAATGCGTTGAGGCTGCCGGCGAAGGTCGAGATCTGGCAGCGCGCGCCTATGCGGTCGATGCGGGCGTGCACATCCCCTTGGTCGTTCAGTCGGTACACGGCGATGGGGGTGGCGAACTCTTCGATGACGTTCAGCGACCAGGAATCGGGCGTCTGGCTGATGGCGTAAACGGAGGAATCGCCGAAAGCCAGGGCGCTACCGGCATTGGGCGCCGAGCTGGTCGAAACCGTGCGCACGATGTCCTCCGCCAGGTCGAACGTCACCTCCGACGTCAGCAGCTGATTGGCGACGGCGGTGATGTTCAGCCGGTGCGCGGCCGGGTTGAACACGTCCTGCGCCACGTTGTGATAACCCGAGTACGGCAGGAACAGTCGCTGATTGTCGGTGTCGAGGCGGATGCGCTGATCGTCGGCGACGCCCAGCCAGGACGAGACCAGGTCGGCGTTGAACTCGGTCCCGAGCAGCAGGTTGCCGATCTCGCTGGCGTCGTCGCGGTTGAACAGGGTCAGCTTCTGCAAATTCCGAGGGACGCCGCCATAGCTGAAGGCGACGGTCCCCGGTCCCAGCACGCCGTCCGCGGCCAGGATCAGCTGGTCGCTGGAGCCGGGCATGACGAACTGGTTTCGCGCCTTGGGGAACGAGGGCGTCGTGAGATCGAGCATGATGACGTCTGACCAGTTCGGAATGTTCATCGGGTTTTGATAGTCGTAGTAGGCGCGGGAGATCATCATCCGGTCGTCCGAGAACAGCGTCGAATGACCGCCCGAATACGAGCTCCCGGCGCTGCGCTGTCGGGGGGTGGCTTGCGTGCCCAGCTTGGCGATCGAGTTGCCGATCAGCAGCAGCGTGTGCAGCTGCTCGCCCTGGTTGGTGAGGACGTAGAACTGACCGTGCTGGAACTGCAGATCGTCCTTTTGCTCGATCGAGCCGGCCACCTCGAGCGGCTTGCCGCTGAAGGTGAGGGAATCGACGTTGACGGCGCCCGCGCCCGGGTCCGCCATCTCGTAGATCTGTTCATCCAGTTTGACGAAGTCGCCGGCGTCATAGCGATAGACCACGAACTGCGTCGACGCCTGATTGACGTAGGTCGGATACGACACGACGTTGGTGGCGTACTGGTCGCAGATATAGTCATGATAGGTGTACGTCGAGCAGGTCTGGCCGACCCGAACATAGATGTATTGGCTGACGGTCGGCGCCGCTTCCTGTATGCAATCGAGCAGCGTCTTGCCGTTGCAAGAATAGTCGCCCTTGTTCGACTGCGGCGGGCGGTAGTCGGGATTGGGACGTTGCTCGTACTTGGGCGCGCACGACTGCACCGAACGCGCCGGACCCTCGTGCGACAGCGCGCAGTAGGAATAGGTCTGGGTCTGCGTGCCCGTGAACACCGTACGGTTCACGTCGCGGCTCACCACGACATAGCGGTCGCTGGCGCTGATGAACGGTTTGAAGTTCCTGGTGGTCGAGATGACGTCGCCCACGGCCAGCGTGGCGGCGGCGTCGACGGGGTTCTGGCCCGCGAAGGGATCGGTGTTGACCGGATCGTTGAGGAACTCTTCGTGCCAAGCGACCGTAAGCGCGGCGTCCCACTTGATCGCGGTGACGGCCACGCCGGTGCTGGGGTTGTAGGCGCTCGCCAGCCCCGTGGCGGGCACGGGCGCGGCACCGCCCGTCGCGCCGCCGCTGGTCGCGGCCGGAGCGGGCGACGGCGTCGGCGCCGCGATCGGCGTCAACAGATTCGTGTAGACCACGACAGTGCTATCGAACAAGCGGGCGTCCTGAATGCTTTGCTGATCCAGCATGACCGCGTCGACGAAGTCGAAGCCCGTCGGGCTGACGCGGAAGCGGAGCAGAGCCGACTCACTGACGGATAGGCCGTTCACCAGCAGCACCAATTCGTTGCCCTGGTAGAAAAAGTACTTGGGCTGCCCGGGCAACTTCAGCGCGCAGCTCAGCACCGGCGTGGGGCCGTCGGTCTTCACGGCCAGGAGGCCGTGCCGCTGCGACAAAAAGATCGCCGTGTTCTCTTGATAGCCCACCAGATCGGGGCGAACGATGGTCGGGGCCGAATTGGAAGCGCCCGCCGCGTTCGCGCTGGGAACCTCGGGCCGCGGCGCGGGAATGCGCCCCTGGAAAAGAGGCGGCAGCGACTGGTCCTTGAGAATCTCGATCGGGTGGGTCCAGGTGATCCCACCAAGCGCGTCGGCCGTGGTCTGGAAGGCGGTGGCGTTGCTGATCGGGCAACGTTTGGCGGCGATCGGATCCAGACGGCTGACCTGGTCGACGAACGCCTGTTCCTTCATGACGGCGCCGTCGCCCGGCACGCGGACCAGGCTGCGGTAACTGACCGTGTAGTCGCTGCGGTCAATCGGCGTCTTGTCGCTGGGCTTCGATCCGCCGCCGCTGCCGCAGCCGGCGAGGCTGCCGGCCACTGTCATCCAGAGCGTTGCGCCCAGGGCGCGAAAGGTCGCACTCGTCGGTCTCGTTCGCGTCGCCATGAGGGGCTCCTTGTCCAGCGGTTCCAATTGCCCCTTTCCATCAGCAAGCGACGTGCCCAGGTATTCGGCGCGGGCGTTCCGCGGATTTCCCCGGCGATCAGAAGGCCCAGGCCCCCGTTCGCGTCTCACATTCCTGAGGTTCGCGACGAAAAGAGTCCGGACGCGGGAGCCTGATCCGACGGCCTGACGACCGCCGCATGCTAACGTCGCGTCGCCCATGAGACGATCCTGCTTTGCTTTCACGCCCGGCGCCCGCGCTGCCGCCGGCGGGCTGCTGCTGGCGCTGCTGGGCGCGGCCCGACCGGCGCGCGCCCAAGATCAGACGGTCTCGACGGTCGACCGGGTCCAGCTTGTCATCCCGCCGTCGCCGGAGGCGCCGCGGTCCACGGGCGTCATCGCCGGATCGCTGACCGCGCTTTTGCCGTTGATGGTTGGCAGCGTGCTGATGTCGGAGGACAGCCGCCCCAGCCGCCAGCGCGACGGCGTCTACATCATCCTGGGTGGCTTCGCCGCCGCGCCGCTGGTCTCGCACGCCGTCGACCGTCGCTGGAAACGTGGCACGATCTTTGGCCTGGCGTCGCTGGCCACCACCACCGCCACCTTCATCAACATGAATGACCGCGATCCCTTCGATCCCGATCTGGCCAATCGCAAGCGGCTGCCGTTCGGCGTCCTGCTGTCGTCGGCGTTCTTCGCCGCCACCGTCGGGGTGATCGACAGCTTCATCAACGGCCCGGTAGCGAAGGAGCGACAGCCATGAAGCGATTCGTGTTGCTGGTGCTGGCGGCCGCGACGCTGGCGTCGACCGCCGCCTGCGTGGTGGTGCCGCAGAACCGACGCAAGCACCTGGCTGATCCGATGATGCGCTTCGACGCGGACGCGCTGGAGGCGCACAAGAAGCAAAAGTTTTACAGCACCCGGGAAGGCGCCGCGGGCGGCGACGGAACGCCAGCAGGCGGTGGCTGCGGCTGCCAGTGACGGTGATTCTTGCCGCTGTCGCGCTGCTGGCGACGGTCACACCGGCGGCGGCCGTCGGCGTGGTGCCCGCCGCAGAGCCGGCACCGCCGGTCTATCAGATCGAATCGGTGCGCGTGCGCTACACGCATTACGTGCAGACCGGCATCGGCTATCAATCGGCCGCCGGGCCGGCCGGCGCGCCGGGCTCTGAAGCCGCCACCATCGAACAGCCGCAGGCCGAGGTGGTGGCGCGTCTCGGCGATCGCTTGACCCAGCGGGTGTGGGTTCCGGTCGACGTCATCACCGCCGCCTCGCCCGATCATTCGCGCTATGGCAAGCCGCTGGATGCGCCCGTCGACGCCGTCAGCACCGCCTCGCGCGTCAACAGCGCCGAATCGCTGGAGACGTCGTCGACGTACCGCTGGAGCCGGACCACCGACGTGTCCTTCCGTGCCGGCATCCACATCGAAGAGCCGTTCGAATCGTGGTCGTTCGGGATGGGCTACTCCCGGTCGCTGGCCGAGGACAACGCGGTGATCGCCGCCAGCGTTAACCAGGTGGTCGATTGGTTCGACAGATTCGCCCTGGACGGCACGCGCCACAGCCGGGCCAGCCGATCGACCACCAACGTCAACCTGTCATTGACCCAGCTTTTGTCGCCGACCACCGTGGCGGCGTTCTCGTACGGTGGCACCGTGCAAGAAGGCACGTTGACCAACACCTGGAACAGCGTGCTGCTGTCCGACGGCACCCGCGGCGATGAACGCATGCCGCGCGTGCGGCAGCGCCACGCCCTGGCCGCCCGCCTGGCGCAGTGGCTGCCGTGGCAGGGCGCGCTGAAGCTGTATTACCGCGCGTATCTCGATGACTGGGGCATCGGGGCGCACACCGTCGAGAGCGATCTGGCGCAGCGGATCTTGCCGTTCTTGCACGTGCAGGCCGTCTATCGATTTCACCATCAGTCGGCCACGAGGTACTTCACCACCAGCGGCGATCCGATGGGCACCGGCTATCGCACCGCCGACAGCGATCTGGCTGGGTTCCGGGCCCAGACCATCGGCGGGGCAATTTCCTTCGATCTGCCGATGATTCGCTGGATGCAAGACCTGCACGCCGATATCGGATATGAACACTACTTTCGTTCGAACCAATTGACCGTCGACATCACCACATGCGCTCTGGGTTTGCGTTTCTAGCGTCGCTGGCCATCGCGCTGGCCGTGAGCGCCGGCTGTGCGGGCGGCGCCGGGCGCTCCGCGGCGGGCACGCCGGCTGCCGCGTCCGCTTTCACCTTTCGTGATGTGGTGCTGAGCGATCTCAACGGCCGTCCGACCCGGCTGGCGGACGCGGTCGGCCACCAACCGGCGTTGCTCAGCTTCTGGGCGCCGTGGTGCGATCCCTGCGTGCGCGAACAGCCGGCGCTGGAAAGTTTGTCTCGCCAGGCCAGCGCCTGCGGCGCCACCGTCGTCGGTGTGGCCGTCGGCGAGACCCGCGCCACCATCAATCGGTTCGTTCGCGCGCGGCGCCTGGATTTTCCCCAGCTGGCCGATCAGGACTTTCATCTGTCCGACGCTCTCGGCCAGCGGCGCATCCCCGCCACGTTGGTCTTGGACGCTGACCAGAACGTCATCTTCACCGGCGAGAGCCTGGACGCGCGCGCGGTCGCCGCGCTGAAAAAAACCGTCGCCGGCGCCGACTGCTCATGGCCATAGCCGCTCACAGGCAGCGAGCACCGCGCGCGCAGTTATGATGTAATAGGCAGGCTTTGGCCGATCAGGATCCACCGCAGCGGCCGCCGATCCCGCTGAAGATGCGGACCGAGGAGTTCTCGGTTCCGAACCCGGCCTTCCTGCCGGGGCCCATTTTGACGCTGTCTCCCGAGGAGATCGCCCGCTTCTTCGTGCGCGTGCGGCGCGAGCAGGACGACACCGAGCGCTGGGACGTCCGCCTGGACGCTGCTCTGCGGGAGATCCTGGAGCGCGCCAACGACTTCGTGCCGTCAGAATCAGGCGGCATCTTGCTGGACGATCCGCGTGCCAAGCTGGCCGGCTCCCCGGCGCCGCGCCTGACCTTCATCGCCGCCTTCGGTCCGGGCGGTGAGAATCTCCTCGGCAAGCGCGTGCCCAGCGATCGGGGATTCGCCGGGCAGATCTACCGCTCGGGCCGCCCGTTCCCGACCGACGCGCTGGCGCCCGAGGATCCGATGGTGCAGGCGGCGGTCGGCACCGAGCTGCGTACGCTGATCGGCGTGCCGGTCATCGTCGGCGAATCGATCTGCGGCGTGCTGTACCTGGCCAACCGGCGCTCGGGCGGGTCGTACGTGCCGCGCGACAAGGAGCTTTTGCGCATTTTCGCCGCTTACATGTCTTCGTCCATCCAGAACGCGCTGGATGCCATCCGCGCCCGCGCCCTGGCCCGGGTCGACGATCTCACGGGCCTCTTCAACAGCCGCTATTTTCACACCCGGCTGGAAGACGAGATCGTCCGCGCCGATCGCGACAACAGCGAGCTGTCGATGCTGTTCATCGATCTCGATCGGTTCAAGACCGTCAACGATCGCTTCGGCCACCTGGCGGGAAGCTGGACGTTGCAGAAGGTGGCGCGCCTCCTGGCAGAGAACGCGCCGCCCGCCGCGGTGCTGGCCCGTTACGGCGGCGACGAGTTCGTGGTCATCCTGCCGGGATCGAATCTGCAGCGCGCCAAGCAGACCGCCGAGACGCTGCGGGCGATCATCGCCGACACGACCTTCTTCGACGCCGCCTCGGGCACCAGCGACACCACGCCGCTGCCGCGCATCTCGGCGTCGCTCGGCGTGGCGTCGTACCGCGAGCACCTGGCCCCGGGCGGCTCGCACCAGCGACGGGAGAACATCTTCCTGCGCCTGGCCGATTCAGCGATGTACCGGGCCAAGGCCA
The DNA here is from genome assembly GCA_036268875.1 of Polyangia bacterium. Taxonomy (GTDB): domain Bacteria; phylum Myxococcota_A; class Polyangia; order Fen-1088; family Fen-1088; genus DATKEU01. Next base: position 54,160 of record DATATI010000063.1, read on the forward strand.
ACGGCCGCAACCGCGTCGAGTCCGCCGAGGCCGAAGAATAAACCGGTCGGGACCAACAAAAGCGAACGAGCCCCGAAGGCCGATCCAGATCGATCGGCCGCGGGGCTCGCGCGGAAGACGAGACCGACGGCTACTCGTCCAGCGCCGGGATGCCGGCCACCAGCAAGATGCGGGTGGCGAGGGCGCGCGGGCTGACCTGATATTGACCGGCGCCGACCAGGCGGCGCAGCAAATCGACCCGGGCGGCGCGCGTCATCGCCGGATGAACAAAGGCGTGCTTCGCGGAGTGCGGAGCGGAAAGAGGAGCACGGTTGTGGTTGATGTGGCGGGTGGTATCTCGCATACCCACACCCATCGGCCGCCCCAGAAAAAATCTTAAGCGGAAAAATCACACCGCCCGAATTGCCCCACAATTGCCAGTCGTTGCCCGCGAATATTCAGGCCAGCACGAAGAACGGCAGAATCAAAACGCCGAGCTGCGAGGAGTTCAGTTGCCACCGCAGGTAGGGAACTGAATGCCACCCGGCTGAGCCGTCAAAGTGCAGCGAGAGCCGTCACTGCACTCGTCACCGATCTGAAAATAGTGGCCAGAACTCTGCTCGAAGCATTCGTAGATCGGCGCCTGGTAAACATCACACGAAGGCATCACGTTGTACTCCAAGGTCGATTGAGGGTCGGTGACGAGAAACAGATGGCAGGTGCCATCGCCGCATGAGCTGTCAATAGGCACTTCGAAATCCGTTTCGGTGCCAGAGCCCGCCGGCTTCGTCTGGACGTGACAGTCAGCCTGGCAGACGCCCATGAAGGGCGTGCCTTCGGGGGTGTCGACATAGATTTCCCCGAAACTCAGATCGTTGGCGATTTGAGGAACCACGCAGTAGCCAACGTGAGCGCCGGCGCACGGATCTTTGTAACCCTTCGCGCTGTAGGCGATTTCACACGCACTGCCAGCCTTCAGACCGAGGGTCGTCTTACCGACGTTCGGATCGCCAGGGTCGGAAGCGGAGTCGCAGCCGGCGGCCAAGGTAACGAATGCCAGAACCAGAGTGCATTTGAGCTTGTTCACTTGTGTCTGCCCAAATGGATCGCGTTGGGGGAATTCGTACAACCAAACATCGCTGTGCTCATCGGCAGATCGAATTCGCCGCAACAGCCACGCTCAGGCCGCTGCCTCGGTGGCCAGATCGTCCAGGGATTCGCGCAGGCGCTTGGTCGCCTCGCCGTGAATCTGGCAGACACGCGATTCGGTGACCCCCAGGACGGCGCCGATCTCTTTCAGGTTCAAATTCTCGCAGTAGTAGAGGGAGAGGACCTGCTGCATCTTCTCGGGCAGGTCCTCGATGCCGTTCACCAGCTGTGACAGCATCTCGCGGCGAGAGGCCTGCTCGAACGGGTCGGCGGCTTGTTGATCACCGGTGCGCTCCAGCAAGTCGGGACCGGCGTCGTCGATACCCACCACCGACGAGCCAGACAGCTTCTGCTGGCGCGCGTAAAGCTCGTCGACGCCGACGCCCAGGCGGCGGGCGATCTCCTCCTGGTCAGGCGTACGGCCAAGCTGCGCCTCCAGGCGCCGGGTGGCGTCGCGCAGTTCGTTCGACAGCCGGCGCATGTCGCGTGACAGCGTATCGCGCGAGCGAAGATCATCCAGCATGGCGCCGCGGATGCGGAACTCGGCGAAGGCCTCGAATCGGTCGACGCGCTTCGGATCGAAACGCTCGGCGGCCTCCATCAAACCGATCACGCCCGACGAGATCAGATCGTCGATCTCCACGTGCGCCGGCAGGCGGCGGGCCAATCGACGCGCGACCTTCTCGATGTAAGGAAAGAACTTCGCCGCATACTCGTTGCGGCGCACGATCAGTTCTTTCTGGCTGGTCTTGCGCGCTTTGTTCGCCTTCTTACGTTTCTTGGCTGCCATGCAGGGGATCTACAGCACTTGCTGTGCCACGTTCCTGGCGTGTCGGCGGGGCCGAGATCTCGCCGCTTGCTGATCGCGGCGATCGTCAAACCGTCATCGCCTTGGCGGTCAGGCGAATTGACGGCCGTCAACCGGATGACGGTGGCAGCGACCATTCACCGTCGGAGATTTGACCCGACGCGGGAACGGAGAATGTGCGTGCCCTGTGCCAGCTGTACGCCGTCAGGCCACGTTCCGGCGACGAAGTTTTTCCACCAAGGTGGTGCGGTTCATACCCAATAGTTCAGCGGCGCGGTTCTTGTTGCCGCCGGTGCGTTCCAGCGCTTGCCCGATCAGCTTTTCTTCCAGCTGCATCAACAGCACCCGCAGATCAACGCCGCCGGTCGGCAAGTCCAGTGTCCCGCCGTCCAGATCGATGACGCTGGTGCGCAGCTGGGCCGGAAGGTCTTCCATCTGCACCATGCGGTTGCCGGCGACGATCACCAGACGGTCGATGAGGTTCTCGAGCTCGCGCACGTTGCCCGGCCAGTCGTACGCACACAGCCGCTGCATGACGTCCAGCGCGAAGCCCGGCACGCTCCGTCCTTCGCGAGAGTTCACCTCGCTGCGAAAGTGCTCGGCCAGCGGCGGAATATCCTGGCGCCGATCGCGCAGCGGTGGGATCTCGATGGGGATGACATCCAGGCGATAAAACAGATCCTCTCGAAAGGTGCCGTCGTGGATCATCGCTTCGAGGTTGCGGTGGGTCGCCGCCACCACGCGCACGTCGATGGGAAACGATTCGCTGCCACCGACGGGCGTCACCTCTCGCTCTTGCAGGGCCCGCAACAGCTTTGCTTGCAGGTTGCGCGGCATGTCGCCGATCTCGTCGAAGAACAACGTACCGCGCTGGGCGGACAGGAACCGGCCGGTGCGCGCGCGATCCGCGCCGGTGAAGGCGCCGCGCACGTGCCCGAACAGTTCGGATTCGGCCAGCGAATCAGGAATGGCCGCCATGTTCACGGCGACGAAGGGCGCTGCCCGACGGTGGCTGGCGCCGTGAATCAGGCGAGCCACCACTTCCTTGCCGGTGCCGGTCTCGCCGCGGATCAGCACGCTGGCATCCGTGTCGGCCACCTGGTCGACGCGATCGAGGACCAATTTCATCGCCGGGTGATCGCCGATCACCGCCGCGCCAGGCGTCTGCCGGGCCCGGCTGGTGGTGGTCGATTGGGCGTTCAGCAGCCGCACCAGCGACTGTTCCAGAACCGAGACATGAAAGGGTTTGACCAGCACGTCGGCCGCCCCAGCGCGCAACGCCGCCACCGCTTCCGTCACCGTGCCGGCCGACGTCAACGCCACCACCGCCACCGGCGGAAACGAATTGCGCAGGGACTGCAGCAACTCTTGTCCGTCGGGCAATTGCAGGTCGGTGATGCACAGATCAAAACGCTCGACGGCCAGGCGGGCGATCGCCTCGCGCCCCGTCGGTAATACCGCCGCGTCGTGGCCCAGCGTCTTGATGAGGCGCACCAGTCCCGCGTGGATCGAGGGGTCATTTTCGACGAGGAGAATCTTCTTACCCATTTGCCAACTTGATTCATCGGCGGTGGGCATTGCCTCTTGAGCAGTCTTGCTGTTGCCAAGTTCGCAACAGTGTTCAAGAAAACCCGAAAAACAGCCTGATTCCGGGGTAGACGCGAGCCGGGGGCTGTTACCGGCTGTCGCCGATCTTCATCCCGTTCGCCGCCAGCGCCGCCCGCAGCGCAGGACCCACGGCAGCGCGAATCGCCGCGTTGGCGTATCCCACCCACGATACGGGCGAGAACACATCGAGCGGCGCCGAGACCGGATTTCCGGCGGCGTCTTCGACGATCACCCCGGCCTCGCGGGCGATGAGGGCGGTGCACAGATCGTACGGATGGCAGCACAGCCCCAGCGCCTGCCCGCGCGCCGCCAGCAGCGGTTCCACCAGCGGGCGCAGATCGGCGATCCAGCGATCGTGCCCGACCAGCAATTCGTAAAGCTGACCGCCCGTCGAGATGTACTGATCTTCGTAGGTCAAGGCCACCCCGGCGCGCGGCGGACCCAGCAGCTGCGCCGCCACCTCATCATCGACAGCGGAAAGCTCGGTGCGAGCGCCGGGAAAAAACCGCGCCAGACCACCGAAGCCTTGAGCGATGGTGGTTGCCTGCGACGGGTGCAAGTGAAGCGGCGTGCGCGCGCCGGTGAGGCGATTCCAGCGCTCGGCGTGGGCGCCGCCGCCCGCCTGGGTCCACAGCGTGTCGGCGAGGTGCTGCTTTAGAAGCGGGATCTCTGTCTGCAGCGCCAGCGTGATCTCTGCCAGCATCGGCGTGCGTCCCCGATAGGGCGCCACGCCGGTGAGGATCCACGCCGGCCGTTTCTGGTACATCAGGCCTCGCGTGCCGTCGATCGGATCGACGATGACGACAATCTCCACGTCGTCGACGGCCGTCCCAGCCGGCAACACGGCGCGGCCGTCGCTGCCCAAGCCTTCAGCGACCAGCAGGCACGGCCAGTCCTCCGCCAGCGATTCGAACCGGTCCAATAACACTGCCTCGGAAACACGATCGATCGCGAAGACGGTGTCGCCGGCGTCGTGGCCCACCACGGCAGCCAGGCGATCCAGCGCGGTGGTCTCGCAAGCGGCCAGGACCGCATCGCGAATGCCGTCGTGAATGTCGCGCAGGCGGGCCAGCAGCGCGGCCGGGTTGCGCAGCGTCGGCCCGTCCGCCCCCACCTCTGCCCGCACCTGCGCTAGACCGCCTCGGCGCGCGGGTACGAACCCAGCACCTTCACCACGTCGCAGATCTGCTTCACCGCCGCCAGCGCCGCCGCCACCTGCGGATCGCGCTCGTGGCCGTCGACGTCGACGAAGAAGACGTACTCCCAGGGGCGCCGCCGCGAGGGACGGCTTTCGATCTTGCTCATGTTCAGTCCGCGCTCGGCGAACGTGCCCAACACGCGGTACAAGATCCCGGGCTCGTCGCGGGTGATCAGCAGAACCGACGTCTTGTCCCGGCCGGTCGGCTCGGCCTGCTGGCGGCCGAGGACGAAAAAGCGGGTCATGTTGTGCGAAAGGTCCTCGATCTTTCGGCGCAGGACCTGCAATCCATAGATCTTCGCCGCCACCTCCGACGCCACCGCCGCGCCTTTGGCGTCGTCCAGCGCCCGTTGCGCCGCGTCGGTCGTCGACCGCGACTCGACGATCGTCGCGCGCGGCAGGTTGCCAGCCAGCCAGCGGCGGCACTGCCCCGCCGCCACCGGGATCGAATAGATGCGTTCGATCTCTGCCAGCTCGACCCCTGGCCGCACCAGCAGGCAGAGCACGATCTCGAGGGCGATCTCCGCGCTGATCTTGAGGTCGCTCTCGACGAAGCTGTCCAGGGTGTGGTTGATGCCGCCCTCGGTGGAGTTCTCGACCGGGACCACGCCGTAATCGACGGTGCCGCGCTCGACCTCTTCGAACACCGCACCGATGGCGCCCACCGGCAGCGCGCGCGCCGATTGGCCAAACTGCCGCTTGACCGCCATGTACGAGAAGCTGCCTTCCGGTCCCAGGTAAGCCACGCGCACGGTCTTCTCCAGCGACAGGCAGGCGCTGAAGATCTCCTGGAAGACCAGCCGAATGGCCTCGGTGGGAAAGGGCCCGGGATTGGTCGCCGACAGGCGTTCGGCGATCTGGCGCTCGCGCGAGGGAACATAGAACGGCACCTGCAGCTGCTCTTTCAGCGTCGCCACCTTCGCCACGAAGGCCGCCCGCTGGTTGAGAAGGCGCAAGATCTCGTCGTCGGTGCCGTCAATCTGCGCCCGCATTTTCGCCAGCTCGGCGTTTTGCTCCGGCGGTCCTTGCTCCTTGGCCATGGCGAGCGAGCTTACTACACTAGCCCCATGAAGCTGGGGACGGTACGCGACGGCAGTCGCGACGGTGCGCTGGTGGTGGTGGCGGCCGACGGGCAGACCTTCACCCGCGCCGGCGCCATCGCTCCGTCGCTGCAGGGAGCGCTGGACGACTGGCGCCACACCGAGGCGCCCTTGCGCGCGCTGGCCCACGCGCTCGAGAGTGGGCGCGCTCCTGCCGAGCCGGTGGACCCGCCGCGCATGTCCAGTCCCCTGCCCCGCGCCTTCGAATGGGTCGACGGATCGGCGTATCTGAACCACATCATTCTTGTCCGCCAGGCGCGCAACGCCGAGCCACCCGCCACGCTGACGACCGATCCGTTGGTGTATCAAGGCGGCTCGGGCGTGCTGCTCGGCCCCTGCGATGACATTCCACTTGCCGACGCCGGCTGGGGCCTGGATTTCGAGAGCGAGGTTGCCGTCATTCTAGGCGACGTCCCGCAGGGCACCAGCGCCGCCGGCGCCGAGGCCACCGTGCGTCTGGTGCTGCTGGCCAACGACATCACCCTGCGCAACCTGGTTCCGGCCGAGCTGGCCAAGGGGTTCGGCTTCTTCAACGCCAAGCCAGCGACGGCATTCTCGCCCTTCGCGGTGACCCCGGACGAGCTGGGACCGGCCTGGCGCGACGGCCGCCTGCACCGCCACTTACGAACTGTTTACAACGGGCAACTGGTGGGCGACGTCGACGCCGGGCCGGAGATGCACTTTTCCTTCTTTGATCTCATCGCCCACATCGCTCGCACCCGCGCCTTCACCGCCGGCACCATCCTGGGCAGCGGCACGGTGTCCAGCGCCGAGCGGGCGCGCGGCGTCTCTTGCCTGGCCGAGCGGCGGGCCATCGAGACCATCGACGCCGGCGCGCCGCAAACGCCTTTCATGAAGGCCGGCGACACCATCTTGATCGAGATGCTGGACGACGACGACCGCAGCATCTTTGGCCGCATCACGCAGAAGGTAATCAAAGGACGGTGACACTTCGATGAAACTCTATGGATACTGGCGCAGCTCGTCGGCCTGGCGGGTGCGGATCGCCCTGGGATTGAAAGGGATTCAGCACGACTACGAAGCCGTGCGCCTGGCGCGCGAAGGAGGTCAGCAACACGAAGCGCCGTTCACCGCCAAGAACCCGCTGGCCCAGGTGCCGCTGCTGGAACTGGACGCCCGCCCCGGCGAAGCGGCGCCGCGCCGGATCGCTCAGTCGATGGCCATCCTGGAATTTCTCGAGGAACATTTTCCCACCCCGGCGCTGTTGCCCGCTGATCCTTGGCTGCGGGCCCGAGCGCGACAACTGGCAGAGGTGGTGAACTCCGGCATTCAGCCCTACCAGAACATGCCGCTGCTCAATTACGTCAAGGACGTTCTTGGCGGCGACGAGATGGCGGCGGCGCGTTTTTTCAACCACCGCGGGCTGACGGCGCTCGAGACCTTGGCCAAGGAAACCGCCGGGGACTTTCTGGTCGGCAACGCCCCGACCTTCGCCGATGTTTATCTGGTGCCCCAGATGTACAGCGCGCGCCGGTTCTCCCTCGACGTCACGTCGTTCCCGACGCTGTCGCGCGTGGAGGCCGCGTGCGCCGCGCTGCCGGCGATCCACGCCGCCCACCCCGACCAGCAGGCGGACAAGCCAGCGACGGGGTAAAATAGGCGCATGGCCGCGGTGACGAAGAAAGAGCCCATCGGCATCGTCAAGGTGGAAGCCTTGCACTACTACGTGCGCGACCTCGAGCGCACGCGCCGCTTCTTCGTCGACCAGCTGGACTTCGCCGAGCTTGGCCACAGCAGCCCGGAGATGGATCGCGAAGGCCGCCAGCACGCGGCCGCTTTTCAAGCCGGCGACGCCGTGTTCGTCATCCACCAGCCGATCGGCGAGGGCGGCCGCGCCTGGCGGTATCTGCGCAAGCATCCGGAGGGCGTGGGCACGCTGGTCTTCCAGGTGGAAGACATCGACCGCGCCTTTCGCTTGCTGGACGAACGCGGCGGCACCTTCATCACCGATGTCCAGCGCTTTTCCGAAGACGGCGGGACGCTGGCGATGTTCTCCATCACCACGCCCTTCGGCGACACCACGTTTCGCTTCACAGAGCGCAAAGGCTATCGGTCTTTGTTCCCGGGCATGATCGCTGCCGACGGGCCGCGGGCGGGTGGCAATCGGTTTGGCTTTTCGCAGATCGATCACGTGACCTCGAACTTCCAGACCATGAAGCCGGCGCTGCTGTGGATGGAGCACGTCCTGGGGCTGGAGCAGCTCTGGGAGATCGCCTTTCACACCAATGACGTGGCGGCGACCCCGGCCGTTCGAGACCACGCCGCGCACGGGTCCGGCCTGAAGTCGGTGGTGATGTGGGATCCGCGCTCCGGGGTGAAGTTCGCCAACAACGAACCGTTCCGGCCGTTCTTCAAGAATTCGCAGATCAATATCTTCGCCGAGGACAACCGCGGCGACGGCGTCCAACATTCGGCGCTGGCCGTGGCCGACATCGTGGGCGCCGTGCGCGCGTTGCGTGCCCGCGGCGTTGAATTCATGTCCACGCCCGGCAGCTACTTCGACATGCTGCCGGCGCGCCTCGAGACCATCGGCGTGGGCCGCATCGACGAGGAGATCGAAACCCTGCGCCAGCTGGAAATCCTGGTCGACGGCGAGCGCGAGCATCAGTACCTGCTGCAGATCTTTTTGAAAGAGGCGGCCGGCCTGCACCACGATCCGGAGGCCGGGCCGTTCTTCTTCGAGATCATCCAGCGCAAGGGCGATCAGGGCTTTGGCGCCGGCAACTTCCGCGCCCTGTTCGAGGCCATCGAGCGCGACCAGCTGTCCCACCGCTCGACGGTGATATAGGGAGCCAAGCGTGCTCGATCGCATGGTCGCCGGCGAGGTCCCGGCCAAGCCGCACACCGCCCTGCGCGACGCCGCGGGCAACCTGCGCCACGAAGAGTGCCTGACCCGAGACGGCTTCGACGGCCCGTTCACCATCCTCTATCATCGCCATCGTCCCCACACCCAGTCGGTGACGCGCGCCGAACGCGGTTGGCCGTTGCCCCGGGTCGCGGACGCCGATATCGGGCGGCCGCTGTCGCGGCGACATTATCGTTCGCAAGATCTGCCGCGCCCGGGTGGCCCGCCCGTCGACGCGCGCCTGCCGTTGCTGTTCAACGACGACGTCGTGCTGTCCGTGATTCACCCCGACGCCGACGATCCGGTCTACGTCAGCAACGGTGACGGCGACGATCTGTTCTTCATCGTCGAAGGCGGCGGCACGCTGCGCTCGCCTTTCGGCGATCTGGTCTTCACGGCGGGTGACTACGTCCTGGTACCGAAGGGAGTGCCGCATCGATTCGTCCTGGCCGCGCCGCCCACGGCGCAATCTTGGCTGAGCATCGAATGCGCCGCCGGGTTCGGCTTGCCCAAGCAGTGGCGCAACGAGGTCGGCCAGCTGCGCATGGACGCGCCGTACAGCCACCGTGATTTTCGCCGCCCGATTTTCCGCGGCCCCGACGACGACGGCGTGCGCGACCTGGTGGTAAAGCGCCAGGGTGCCTTTCACGGCTTTCGTTATCAGCACACACCGCTGGATGTGGTGGGCTGGGATGGCACCGTCTATCCGTGGGCGTTTCCCATCCTGAATTTTCAGCCACGGGTGGGCCTCATCCATCTGCCGCCCACCGTCCACGGCACGTTCGCCGCGCGCGGCGCGCTGGTTTGCAGCTTTGTCCCCCGCCCGCTGGATTTTCATCCGCAGGCCATTCCCTGCCCCTACCCGCACGCCTCGGTCAGCTGCGACGAGTTCATCTTTTATTGCCGCGGCAACTTCACGTCACGGCGCGGGGTCGGTCCCGGGAGCATCTCGCACCACCCGGCCGGCATCATGCACGGCCCCCACCCCGGCGCCTACGAAGGCAGCATCGGCGCCCGCGCCACCGACGAGCTGGCGGTCATGCTGGACACCTATCGCCCGCTGCAAGCGACGCCCGCGGCGCTGGCCATCGAAGACCTCGGGTACCACGATAGTTTCCGTTAGCCGCTGAATCTTCCAGCGCCGCTCTTTCAGCCACACGTTGATCAGATCCCGGCGCCCGTCGTCACCGACGGGGGCGGCGTCAGCGGGTCGTCGGGCTGCCGCAGCGGCAGGAACACCGAGAACGTCGAGCCTTTGCCGAGCTCGCTCTCCACGCGCACCGTTCCGCCGTGCAGCTCGACCAGGCGTTTGGTCAGCGCCAGGCCGAGGCCCGTGCCTTCCGGGCGGGTGCCGGCCGCTTGAGGGAGCTGCTCGAACTCGCGGAACAAGCGCGGCAGGTGTTCCTGGGCGATGCCGATGCCGTTATCGGTGACAAGGATCTGCACCGCCTCGCCGGCCACGCCGGCACTGACCCGCACGGTGCCGCCCGAAGGCGTGAACTTGATGGCGTTCGAGATCAGGTTGTAAAGCACCTGTTTGATGCGGCCCGGATCGATGAACAGCTCCGGCAGATCGGGCGATACGTCCACCTCGAGGTCGATCCCCTTCTTGCTGGCCATCGCGGCGATCACGCTGCGCGCGACGTCCACCAACCCCCCGATGGGCGTCGGCTCGCACGCCAGGTCCATGCGGCCGGCTTCCACCTTCGAGATGTCCAGGATGTCGTTCACCAGCTGCAACAGGTGCCGCCCCGAGATGAGGACATTGCCCACGTAGGCCCGCTGCTTGGTGTTCAGGTCGCCGAAGATCTCCTGCTCCAACAATTCGGAAAAGCCGATCACCGCGTTCAGCGGCGTGCGCAGCTCGTGGCTCATGCTGGCCAGGAAGGCGCTCTTGGCTTGGTTGGCGGTGTCCGCGGCCTCCTTGGCCAGGTGCTGCTCGCGCTGGGCGCGCTCGCGCTCTTCGACCTCGCGTTTGAGCTGCTGGTTCGCCTCCATCAGCTGGCTGGTGCGGCGTTCGACCCGCGTCTCCAGCTCGCCGTGGGCGGCGCGCAGCGACTCCTCGGCGGCCTTGCGCGCGGTGATGTCGGTGAACGAAGCCAGGGCGGCGTGCGGCGTGTCCTGGCCGAATTGCCGCAGCGGCTGGGCGTTCACCGAGATCCACACCCGACCGCCCTCCTGGCGATCGATGGCCATCACGGCGTTCGACAGCGGCTCGCCGCTGCGCAGGCTGCGCACGAACGGCAGCTCGTCGCTCGGCACGGCGCGCCCTTCCTCGTCGACGGTGCCGGTGAAGGTGTCGGCGCAGCGCTGGCCGATCATGCTGCTGGCGGGGAGGCCCAAGATGCGCTCGGCGCTGGCGTTGGCGGTCACCACCCGCGCCTCGCTGTCGATGAGGACGATCCCTTCATCCAGCGCCGCGATCACCGACCGATACCGATCCTCGCTGTCGCGCAATCCGCGCTCGATGCGCTTGCGCTCCATGAACTGGCCGATCTGACCGCCCAGGCCGCCGATCATCGAGAGGTGATCGTCGTTGGGATCGCGCACCTCCTGGCTGTAAAAAGCCATCACCCCGATCACCTTGGGTCCGTTGCGCAGCGGGATGGCGAAGGCCCCGCGCAGGCTGGCCTCGTTGCGGAAGGCGGCCAGGGGAAAGTTCTCCTCGACGGCCAGATCCGCCACCCACAAGGGCAGCTGCCGGTACCAGACGCGCCCGGGCAGCCCGTTGTCGGGGCCCAGCTTCATCGCCCGCCGCACCTTCACGTAGTCGTCGCCACGATATTGGTTGGCGCTCCAGATCTCCACGCAGGACAGCTGCGATTCGGTTTCATTCACCTCCCACAGCTCGCCGACGTGCCAGTGCTGGTTCTCGCCCACGATCCGCAGCAACAGGGGCGCCGCCTCTTGCAACGTGTGCGACGCTGCCAGCAGGCGAGTGACCACGTACTGCAATGACAGCAGCTGCTCGGTGCGCTGACGCTCCGCCACCTCGCGCTCCAGGGCCTGTCGGCTGGCGTCGATGATGGCCTGCTTGCGTGCGGTGGCCAGCATGTCGTCCTGACTTTTGCGCAGCGCCAGATACAAAAGGCCGACCTCGGCGCTGACGAAGATGGTGTGCGGCGCCCAGGCCCAGGCGCTGACGGCCAGCGTGCCGTAGACCGAACGGGGCCAGAAGAAACAGCCAAGAAAATGATCCAGGGCGGTGATGAACAGGACCAGCAACAGGACGCCGACCTCGCGATACATGGCCAAGAACGCCAACGACCCGAAGATGGTGTAGTGCATGGCCGACGCGCCGCCGGAAAGATGCACCAGCAGCGAGGCGATCAAACCTTGCGCGATGGCGATCTCCTGTCGGCCCAATCGGCTGCCCGGCTGTTTCAGCGCCACGTAGATCGGCAGCGAGACGATCGCCCCGCCCAGCATGAAGCCTTTGCCGGCCAAAAGCGGCAGGTTGACCAGAACCCCGTCCCAGGCCCGCGGTGCGCCCCACAGGCCGGTGAGGACGGTCCCCAGCCATTGCACCAGCAGCAGCCACAGGAACATCCGATCGGTGCGCAGGTAGATCTCCTGCTGGTGCTCGGCGAAGAGACGCCGGGTGCCGGGGCTCTCCTCGACCAGGTTCATACCCGACGCTGTGCCGGCAACCGCACGCAAAAGGAGGCGCCGCGCGGTTGATTGTCCTCCACCCAGATGCTGCCCTGGTGGACCTCGACGGCCCGGCGGCAGAACAGCAGGCCCAGGCCATGGCTGCCGCGGCGTTCGCCGGCGGCGCCGTCGTCGATCTGGACGTACTTTTCGAAGATGCGGCTTCGGTGCTCTTCGGGAATGCCGCGGCCTTCGTCGCCGACGCGGATCTCCACCAATTCGGGCGCGGTGGGGTTCTTCGGATCCAGCGCGGCGGTGATGGTGATGGTGATGGCGGTGTTGGCCGGCCCATATTTATAGGCGTTGTCGATGAGGTTCTCGATGATCCGCCGCACCAGATCGCGATCGGCGTGCAGGCGGCCCACCTCGTCGGAGATGGACGCCGCCAGCCGCTGGTTCTTGTCGGCCAGGCGATGGCCCATCTCGGAGGCGATCTCTTCCAGCAAGGCCGGCAGATCAAAGTCTGCCATGTGCGCCACCAGGGCCCCGTCATCGCTGCGGCTGACGTCCAGCAGGTTCATCACCATGCGCAGCATGGCCTGCGACGACCGCAATACGTCGATCTGCGATTCGCGCTCGGGCGCGTTCATTCCGGTCGAGCGCGAGACGAACTGGGCGTTCGACAGGATGCTGGTCAGCGGGTTCTTCAGATCGTGAATAATGAGCGCCGTCAGCTCTTCCTTCTGGCGGTGCGCCTCCAGCAGGGCGTCGCGCTGCGAACGGATGATCTCATAGTTGGCGTGCAGCTCGTCGGACAGCCGCTTGATCCGCAGCAGTGATCGGATGCGAATCAAAAGCTCGGTGCGGTTGATCGGCTTGGTGAGAAAATCATCGGCGCCCGAATCCAGCGCCGCCCGATGCGTGCCCAGGTCGCCCAGCGCAGTCAGAAACAGAATCGGGGTGTGGCCGCCGCCCGGAATCTGGCGCAGGCGGCGGCAAGTCTCGAAGCCGTCCATCAACGGCATCAGCACGTCCAAGAGAACCAGATCCGGCTTGTGCTCTTGAAACAGCGCCAAGGCGCGCGCCCCGCCTTCGGCCTGGATGGCGCTGTAGCCGGCGGCCACCAGGTGGCCTTCGGCGACCTCCCGATTTTGCAGGTTGTCGTCGACGACCAGGATGGTCTGCTGTTTGTCAGTCAGCGCGGTGAGCATGGGAGGCGATCAATTGCGGCAGGCGCAAGAACTGTTCGACCGTGGCGGCGAAGGTGCGGGTGTCGATCGGCTTGCTGAGGTAGCCGTGAAACCCGCTGCCCAGCAGCCGTTCGCGATCGCCCGGCATGGCCAACGACGTCACCGCCACGATGGGAAGGGCGGCGGGCAATTTTCGGCGCACCTCGCGGATCACCGCCTCGGCTCCGCCACCCGGAATGTTCACGTCCAGCAGCAACAGGTCGATGCGCTCGGCGCCCAAAATGCGCGTCGCCTCGTCGACGTTGGCCGCTTCGAGGACGTCGTGCCCGCGCAGTTGCAAGATGTCGTGCAGAAGCTGGCGATTGGGCGCGTCGTCTTCGACCACCAGGATTTTCGCCCGCACTGTGGAAGGCAATCCGGGCTGGTCTCTGTCGTCATTGCGAAGCATGGCGGCGTGCAGCGCACCGTCGTGCGAACACGTTAAAACTCTCGACAGTTCGACCACGGTCCTTGACCAATCCGCTGGACAACGACCTTTCCGCTACGAAGTCGCCACAGTGGACCGAAAGACGGCATGCCGCTGCTGCACTGTGGCCACAAATGCGCTGACTGTGGGCCAGTTCCCCACTTTGTCGACGGCTGGGATACCCTTTTGAGCGCCATGGGTCGCGTTGTTTGTTGTCTCTTGAACCCGTTCTGCCGCCCTGATCGCGCTTAAGCACGGCCGGTCGCCCACCGATTCCTTCGGTGGATCATGGGGTGGCGACTCTTCTCCGCGTGGCGGTGGCGGCTCGTGAGGGCGGCTATGCTCGCGACGACGATGGCGCCCACTCTGGCAACAACGATGGGCTGCGCCGGCGACGTAGGCGATCCGTCGGAGGTGACCGGCCGCGGCCGGCAAGGCACGATCGCCGTGCACGTGGACCCGCGGGCCTGGGACGGCAGCTGGTTCCTGAACGCCGGCGGACACCGTTTGACTGCCACATTTGACGCCGATGGCGACCAGGCGCGGAGCGGAACCATTCTGGACGAGACCGATCAAGGCGCCGCCGCGTCGATCGAAGCAACGCCACGCTTGCTGGATCAGCTGCACTTTGATCCGGCGGCGCAGCTTTTGACCTTTCGCGATCGGACGGACAGCGGCTTTCTGCACTACCGGGTGTACCTGCGTGACAGCATCGCCATCGGCCGCCTGGCGCGATCGCCGTCCGAAACGCCGCCCGCTGATCCGCTGGCCTACCAAACCCAGCTCACCGGCTGGCGCGAGCAGACCTTCAACGCCCATATCGTCCCGCGCGTCTTCGACATCGTCATCGCCGGGCATCAGCACGCCGTGGTGCGCATCGATCGCGCGTCGGCGGGCGCCGGCTTTATCGGGCGATTCAAGGTCCACCTGACCAACGACATCCTGGACGAGCAACTTTCCGAAGACATCGCCGTTCAGCACTGGGACGGCCAGACCCTGCACTTCACCCGGCCCGCCTCCGTCGAGCAGGATCAATTCACCGGCCTGGTGGTCGGGCGCCACATCGCCGGCACGGTGACCAACCGGACCGGCGACACGCGCTCGTGGACTGGACAACAGGCGGAGGTGCTTTCGCACGGCCTGGTGCCGCGTCCGCTGCCGACCGCCCAGGACTGGCAAGCACGCACCCGCCGGCGCCTGGGCTGGCTGGCGATGGCCGGGAATCCCGCGCCGCTGTCGGCAACGGCAACGGTCACCGGGCGCTTTCTGCCAGTGCCGACCACCGCCGTCAGCGATCACCGGGACGATTCGGCGGCGGCCTGGCCGCAAAAATACGAACTGACCGAACTGGGATTGGACCTGACGTTGCCGAGCCCCGGCGGCGGCCCGCCTCTGGGCCGACACATTCACGCCATCATGGCGGTGCCGACGACGCCGCCGCCTGTGACCGGCTTTCCCGTCGCCGTCGTGGCCAACGGGCACTGGGGCGGCGCCTGGCGGACATTTGATCCGCAGAACACGATTTACTGGTACGGCGACAGCTTTGCCCGGCGCGGGTACGTCGTCCTGTCGGTCGACATCTCGCACCGCCCGCTGGGCGATCGCCAGGCGCTGTACACCGATCTGCTGGACGGCGACGATCCGGCCAACGGCAATGACAGCCATCCGGCGATCAAAGATGACGGCCTTGATTCCGAGTGGGAAGAGGACGGCGAGCGCACCTGGGACATGATGCGCGGCCTCGACTACGTGCTCGGCCGCGCCGACGTCGATCGCGGGCAGGTGACGGTGGTCGGATTGTCCATGGGCGGCGAGATCGCCGAGTGGGAAGGCGCGATGGATCCCCGGGTGGGCGTGGTGGTGGCGGCGGGCGCTTCGCCGGATCTAGCGGTGATGCAGTACCACGGCAATCACCCCTGCTATCGCTGGCAGCGCGGCGACATCCGCGAGTACCTCGACCCGAGCGACCTCGACGCGTTGATCGCCTCGCGCACCCTGGTACGCGAGACCGGCCTGGTGGACGCCGTCTATTCGGATCTGACGGCGCACTTTGCCAGCGCCAAGCAAGTCGTGCGGCGCGCCGCGCCTGCCTTCGCCGCGCTGGGTGGTCATCTGATTCACTATCTGCACTTCGACGCTCATGCCTTCCACATTGGCGAGCCGCTGCCAGCGGCGACCACGGCGCGAGGGGTGACCATGCCGGTCGAAACCGACGTGGTCAGCGCCGAGCCGTGGTCGACAGACTGGCAGACCAATCAGATTACGCGCGCGATCAGCGATTCGCTGTTCGACGCGATCCCCGTGCGCGTGCGCTGAGCGCCGGCGCGCGCCGCTACCTGGCCAGCGCGGCGGTGACGACGGTGGTGGCGTGGCCGGCGCCGTCCAGGAACATACCGGGAAACAGGCCCAGGAAGACCACCACCAGCGCGGTGATCAGCAAGCCCACGCGCGTCGACGCCGAATCGGTCGGGGCCAACGGCCGCAAGGCATCGCGGAAGTACATCGCCACGACGATGCGCAGATAGTAGTAGATGCTGACCACGCTGTTCAGCACGCCCAGCACCACCAGCCAGTACAGCTGGGGGTTCTCCATGGCCGAGCGGAACAGATAGAACTTGGCGAAGAAGCCGCCGGTCGGCGGCACGCCCCCCAGCGACAAGAGGAACACCGTCATGGCCAGCGCCACCGCCGGCCGCGCGGCGCCCAGGCCAGCCCAGTCGTCGACGAACAAGCGCTCGTCCTGGCGGTTGCCGATCCAGGCCACCACGCCGAACACGCCCAGCGTGGTGAAAGTGTAGGCCATCAAATAAAACAGCACCGCCGATTTCGCCCCCTCGGCGCCCAGGCCCACGGCGATGACGCCGATCAAGATGTACCCAGCGTGCGAGATCGACGAGTACGCCAGCAGGCGCTTGATGTTCTCCTGACGGATGGCCGCCAGATTCCCCAGTGTCATGGTCAACGCCGCCAGCACCGACAGCACCGACGCCCAGCCAGTAAAATCGAAAACCAAGAGCGGGCTGGCGAAGGCCGTGTCCAGCACGCGGACGATCCCGCCGAAGGCCGCCGCCTTCACGCCCGCCGCCATGAAACCGGTGACCGGGGTCGGCGCGCCTTCGTACGTGTCGGGCGCCCACATGTGAAACGGGACCACCGCCACCTTGAAGAAAAGCGCGATCAGGATGAAGTATTCGCCCAGGAAGAAGACCGGGCTCTTCGACGCCTCGGGCACCTTGGCGGCGATGCCGGCGTAGCTCATCTCGCCGCCGGTGGTGCCGTAGACCAGGGCGATGCCGTAGACCAGAAAGCCGGTGGCGAAGGCGCCCATCAGAAAATATTTGATCGCCCCTTCGATGCTGCGCTGGCTGCGCCGCCAGCAGCCGGTCAGGACGTAGGCCGCCAGCGACATGGTCTCGATGCCGATCAGCAGCGACACCATGTGGTTGGCATGAACGACCATCATCATGCCGGCGCCGCCGAACAGGACCAGGGCATAGAACTCGCCGAACTCGAACCCTTGCTCGCGTAGGTAACCAGGCGCGAACAGCAGGGTCAGGAACGACGCCACGATGAAGGCGCCGTCCAGGTAAAGCGCCATGCGGTCGACGACCAGCATGCCTTGAAAGTGGGTTTGCGGCGTGGCCGCGTCGGGCCACTGCGCGCAGAGCGCGCCCAGCGACGCCACGCAACCGGCCGCGCCCAGCCAGGCCAGCCCGCTGCGGCTTTTGCCCTGGATGAAGGTCTCGGCCAGGATGATCACGCAGCCCATGCCGATCAGAATCAGCATCGGCAAGTAGGCGAGGATGTCGCCGCCGTTGAAGGTCATTGGTTGGCTCCCTTAGCGGCTGGCGGCGCCGCGGCCGCCGCCAGCGCCGGGAAGACGTGCGCCGGCGCGTCCGGCGCCTTGCGCGCGTCACGCAGCCGTTCGCCGTAGAGACTGAGATACGCCTGCACCGATTTCTCCGATCGATCGAGGATCGGCTTTGGCCAGATGCCCATCACCAGCGCGGCGACGATGACGATGCCGAACACCCAGGTCTCGCGGCCGCTGATGTCACGCATGTGCGCCGACTTGTTCTCCGGCTTGTCCAGCGGACCGAACATCAGCTTCTGGTACATGCTGAGCAAATACATCGCCGCCAGGATGACCGCCGACGCAGAGATCCCCGCCAGCAGCTTCGAGGCCGGAAACATCTCGGGCAGACCGGACGTCGCCCAGGTCTTGTCGGCGGTGAAGGCCCCCAGCAGGACCAGGAACTCGCCGACGAAGCCGCACAGGCCGGGCAGCCCGACGGAGGCCAGCACGATCACCAGGAAGCACGCCGCGAACACCGGCATCTTCGCCCACAGCCCACCAAAGTCGGCCAGCTTGCGCGAGTGCCGCCGGTCGTACAGCAAGCCCACGCCCAAGAACAAGCCACCGGTCGAGATCCCGTGCGCCAGCATCTGATACAGCGCCCCCTGCGTCCCCGTCACTGACAAGGTCATCAACCCCAGCACCACGAAGCCCAGGTGCGAGACCGATGAATACGCCACCAGCTTCTTCGCGTCTTCCTGCACGTACGCCATCAGCGCGCCGTAGACGATGCCGATCACCGCCAGGATCGAGATCAGCGGCGCGGCCTCGGCGGCGGCCAGCGGGAACATCGGCAGGGCGAAGCGCAGCAAGCCGTAGGTCCCGAACTTCAGCATCACGCCGGCCAGGATCACCGAGCCACCGGTGGGCGCTTCGACGTGGGCGTCGGGCAGCCAGGTGTGCAGCGGGAACACTGGAACCTTGATGGCGAAGGCCAGCGCGAAGGCGGCGAAGCACATCAACTGCGGCACGAACGGCAGCGTCAGGTGCGAAAGCTGCGTGTAATCAAAGCTGAAGGTCCCGGTGGCGGCGCGGAACTGCGAATACAGATAAAGGATCGCCACCAGCATCAGCAGCGATCCGACCAGCGTGTAGATGACGAACTTCACCGCGGCGTACAGGCGCCGCTCGCCGCCCCAGATGCCGATGATGAAGTACATCGGGATCAGCATCAGCTCCCAGAACACGTAGAAGACGAACAGGTCCAGCGCCAGAAAGGCGCCGATCATGCCGGCTTCCAGCACCAGCATGGCGACGGTGAACTCGCGCACGCGAATATTGCGAATGCCGATGGCCTGTGGCGACAACAAGGTCAGCGGGATCAAGAACGTCGTCAGAAGAACAAGCCACAGCGAGATGCCGTCGACGCCCAGGTGAAACCGGATCCCCAGCTGATCGATCCAGAGGCGGTTCACCTCCAGCTGAAAGCCGGATTGCGCCGCATCGAAGTCCGGCAGGATGAACAGCGACACCACGAACGTCGCCAGCGCCGTCGCCAGGCCCAGGCCCCGGTGAACAGACTCCTCGTCGCGCGGGATCAGCATCACCAACGCGGCGCCGGCCAGCGGCAGCAGCGTGATGAGCGCCAGGATGCCCATTACGGAACCTCGATGGTGCGGGTCAGGCTGCTCTCGGTTCCCCAGCGCGGGTCGACGACGCTGACCTTGATGTCGTATCGGCCGGCCTTCTCGTAGGCGTAATGCGCCTCGGGGTTGGTGCCCTTGCTGTCGGTCTTGCCGTCGCCGTTGAAATCGAAGGTGTACTCCAGCGGGCGCGCCGACGGGCGTCCACCCCGGCGCGCGTCGACGTCCACCGAACGGCCGCTGACGTGCACCTTCAATTCAGAGGGCGTGGTCGGGCGCGTGGCGAAGACAACGATCAGCGCCACACCGACGGCAAAAACCGCCATGTACCGTTGGCTGTCGCCGCTTTGGAAGAGGCGCGCGAGGCGCCCCACCAGGTCGACCAGCGCGCCCACACCTTCGACCAGCAGCTTGTCGATGATGATGCGATCGACGACGAAGAAAAGCCCGCGCGACAGCTTCTTCAGCGGGCGGACGAACAGAAAGTCGTACAGCTCGTCGACGCGGAATTTCTCGTACACCAGCGTCACCAGGCCGGGAACGGCCTTGGCGAAACTAAGTGCCGGCTGGCGATAACCGCCGCCATAGAACACGTAGGCGAGCCCAATGCCGCCCAGGGCCAGCGCCGCCGACGCCAGCATGAAGACGATCTCGGTGGTGCGGGGAACGTCCAGCTCGGGGCCGATGGCCGGCTCCAGGGTGTGGGCCAGGAAATTCCACTCCGGGTGGCCGAACAATCCGGTGGGCGCGCCGATCAAGCCGCCCAGGCCGGCGCCCACCGCCAGAATCACCAGCGGCCCCACCATCACGCCGGGCGATTCGTGAATGTGGTGCTGGATCTCATGCGAGGCGCGCGTCTTGTCGCCGCTGAAGACCAGGAAATAAAGACGCGACATGTAGAACGCCGTGCCCAGCGCGGCCAGCATCAGCATGGCGCCCACCAGCTTGCCGACCCAGAACAAATCGGGACCGTAAATCTCCGTCGCGAACGCGCCCGAGATGATGGCGTCCTTGGAGAAAAAGCCCGAGAAGATCGGCAGGCCGCAGATGGCCAACCAGCAAACGAAGAACACGCCGTGGGTCCACGGCACCTTCTTTCGCAGGCCGCCCATGATGGTGATGTCGCCCGATCCGCTCATGGCGTGCATGACCGAACCGGCGCACAAGAACAGACCCGCCTTGAAGAAGGCGTGCGTGTAGAGATGAAAAACCCCGGCTTCGAAGTTGCCGGTGCCGACTCCGGCGAACATGAAGCCCAGCTGGCTGACGGTTGAATAGGCCAGCACCTTCTTGAAGTCCGTCTGCGCGAACCCGATGATCGCCGCGAACAACGCGGTCAGCGCGCCGACGATGGCCACGATGGCCAGCGCCGCCGGCGCCAGCATGAACAGCACGTGCAGGCGCGCCACCATGTACACGCCGGCGGTCACCATCGTCGCGGCGTGAATCAGTGCCGAAACCGGCGTAGGACCGGCCATGGCGTCGGGCAGCCAGACGTATAGCGGAATCTGTGCCGACTTGCCGGTGGCGCCGATGAACAGGAACAGACAAACCCAGAAGGCCACCGACTGCCCCCACAAGGGCTGCGTCAGCGCCGCCCCGTTGCCGAGGTCGCCGAAGTTCAAGGTCCCCGTGTATTGAAACAGCAGGAACATGCCCAGCAGAAAGCCAAAGTCACCGATGCGGTTGGTGATGAAGGCTTTCCTGCCGGCGTTGGCGTTGGCGTTGTCGGTGTACCAAAAACCGATCAGCAGGTAGCTGCAGAGACCGACGCCTTCCCACCCGATGAACATCACCGGCAGGTTGTCGCCCAGGACCAGGACCAGCATGGCGCCACAGAACAGATTCAGGTAACCGAAGAAACGCGCGTAGTCCGCCTCGTGCGCCATGTAGCCGGAGGCGTAGACGTGAATGAGGAAACCGATGAACGTGATGATCAGGCACAAAAGACCGGACAGCGCGTCCAGCCGGAACGCCAGATCGATCTTCAGCTCGCCGGCGGAGAACCAGGTCCACACCACGTCGCGCAGGCCGCCCATCTCCGCAGCCTCGGGCAGCTTGCTGAAATAGGCGTCGATGGCGACCAGGCAGGCGGCGGCGATGGCGGTGGCGGCCACCACCACCACGGTGTCGCGCTTCCAGCGTCGCCCGAACAGCAGCAGCAGCGCGGCGCCCAGGAACGGCAGCAGAGGAATCAGGCGAAGATTGAAGGCCATGTTGACGGTGTCCCTCAGCGCTTCATCAAGGACGCTTCGTCCAGGTTGACGGTCTGCCGACTGCGGAACAGGCCCACCAAGATGGCCAGGCCCACCGCCGCCTCGGCCGCGGCCAGCGCGATGACGATGAAGGCGAACACCTGGCCTTTTTGATCGCCCAGGGCGCGCGAATACGCCAGCAGCGCCAGGTTACCGGCGTTGAGCTGCAGCTCGATGCCCATCAGAACGATGATGGCGTTGCGGCGCAAAAGGACGCCGCCCGAGCCGATCAGGAACAACACAAAAGACAGCGTCAGGTAGTAGTGCGTCGGCATGTCAGTGATGGCCCCCCGGGTGATGCGCGCCGGGCGCGTCCAGGGCCGCGTCGTCGGGCCCCGGGTAATTGGCGTGCGCCATCTCTTCGATGGCCTTGCGGCGCTCGGCGGCGATCTCGGCGGCGACCTCTTTCTGGTGCGACCGCGAGATCACCACGCCGCCGACGATGGCCACCAGCAACAGCAACGACACCGCCTCGAACGGATAAAGAAAATCGCGAAACAAGATCTCGCCGATGGCGGCGACAGTGCCGAAGCTGTCCGGGATCTTCGGCGGCACGTCAGGGCCGGGCGTGGTCAGCAGAACGCGGACGAAGACCCGCGTCAGGTAAAGGCCGGCACCCACGCCCAGCAAACGCATGACCAGACCGCGCGGAGTCACGGGGGTGATCTCCTCGCGGTTCAGGATCATCACCACGAAGATGAACAGCACCATGATGGCGCCGGCGTAGACCAGGATCTGGATGATGGCCAGGAAGTGCGCCGACAGCGACGCATAGGTGGCCGCCAGAGCAAAGAAAGTCCCTACCAGCGACATCACCGCCGTCACCGGGTTGCGTCGGGTCATGGTGAACAGCGCGCCGCCCACCACCCAGGCCGCCAGCACCCAGAACAGTAGCTGCTCGCCCAACCCTGGCGTGGCTCCGATCGGGCCCATGATGGTTACGCCGCCTTCCTGAGCTTGTGCTCGAAGTCGGCGCGAAATTTCGTCAGGAACCCCAGCATGGGCCAGGCCGCCGCCTCGCCCAGCGGGCAGATGGTGTTGCCGGCGATGCCGTGGGCGATGTTGGCCAAAAGCTCGACGTCGCCGGCCTCGCCCTGGCCCTTTGCCAGCCGCGTGCACACGCGCGCCAGCCAGCCGGTGCCTTCGCGGCACGGCGTGCACTGGCCGCAGGATTCGTGGGCGTAAAAGCGCATGATGCGCGCGCATAACGCGACCACGTCGGTGCTGTCGTCGAACACCACCACGCCGCCCGAGCCGGCCATGGTCTTGAGCTTGCGGCCGCCGCCCATGTCGAACGGCACACCGGGTTTCACCTCGACGTCCTTGATGCGCGGGTCGGTCATCAACGCGTCGAATTCCACCGGAACGTCGATCTCGTTGGCGTCGAGGGGCGGCATCGAGCTGCCGCCGGGGATCAATCCCTTCAGCGCGCGGCCACCGGGAATGCCGCCGCACACATCATAGATAATGTCGCGAAACGGAATCCCCATCGGCAGCTCGAACACGCCCGGCTTCTTCACGTGGCCCGAGACGCAGACGATGCGCGTGCCGCCCGACTTCGGGGTCCCCAGCCTGGCGAACCACTCGCCGCCCTTGGTGACGATGTCGGGCACGTTCATGAGCGTCTCGACGTTGTTGACGATGGTCGCCTGCTGGAACAGGCCCTTCACCGCCGGGAACGGCGGCTTGAGGCGCGGCCAGCCGCGCTTGCCCTCCAGAGAGTTCAACAACGCCGTCTCTTCGCCGCAGATGTACGCGCCGGCGCCCCGGTGCAGCGTGATCTCCAGCTTGAACGGGTTGCCGCCGGTGCCGACCGCGTGCTCCTTGCCCAGAAATCCGCCCGCGTAGGCCTCGTCGATGGCCGCCTGAACAATGCGCGCCTCGCGCATCATCTCGCCGCGGATGTAGATATAAGCGTGCTTGCAGCCAAGCGCGTACGACGCGATGGCCATTCCTTCCAGCAAAAGGTGCGGGTCGTACGCCAGAAGCTCGCGGTCCTTGCACGTGCCGGGCTCGGACTCGTCGGCGTTGACCACCAGATAGACTGTGCGCGCCTCCTTCGGGATGAACGACCACTTCATTCCCGTCGGAAAGCCGGCGCCGCCGCGGCCGCGCAGGTTCGACTTTTTCACCTCGTCGGTCAGCGCCGCCGGCGGCAAGGTCAGCGCCTTGCGGAAGGCCTGCCAGCCGCCGCGTTCGGTGTAGACCGACAGCTTGTGGCTGCCGTCCACGCCAAAGTTCTTGGTGACGATCTTGACGTCCTTGGCGTCCTGCCAGCTCATGCGCGCGCCCTCATGATGTTTTCGTCCCGGGGCCGCCGACGCCCATCAAGGTTCGGCGATTGGGATCGCCGCCGCCGGGCGCTTCCATTTTTTGCCGCTCCTGCCAGCGCCGGCGCAAGTCGTCCAGGATGGCGTCGACCTTCTTCTCGTTGAGATCGAGGAAGTAGTCGTTCCCGCAGATCATCATCGGCGCGTTCGCGCACGCCGCCAGACATTCTTCTTCGATCACCGTGAAGGCGCCGTCGGGGGTGGTCTCGCCCGCCTTGATGTCCAGCTTCTTCTCGATGTAGCGAAGGATGTCGTACCCGCCGCGCAGCATGCACGACACATTGGTGCACACCAGCAGCTCGTTTCGCCCGTGTTTTTCCCGGTGAAACATGGTGTAGAAGGTGATCACCCCGAAGACGTGCGCGGGCGGCAACTCCAGCATTTGGGCCACCAGCTCCAGCGCCTCGTCGGGCAAATACCCGAACTGATCCTGGGCGACGTGCAGGACCGGCAACAACGCCGCTTGTTTGTTCGGGTACTGGGTCAGCAACCGATCGATGAGCTGCTTTGATTGCGCTGAGAATTCGAGCGGCATGAGGTGATAAGCCGCGGGAAAGCTAGGAGAAACGAAAGAGCCTGTCAACACCATCGCTCGCGACGGCGCAGGCGCGGCCGAAAACCGCGTCAGCGAAACTGGAAGGTCGACAAGCGGCCCAGGTTCTTGCCGCCAAAAAACTTCAGCGTGACCTCGTGCGGGCCGGCCATTCCGGTGGCGCGCACGACGACCTCGCGCACCGTGGCTTGCTTGCCAGACGCCCTGATCGGCAGTGTGCCGATCAGATCGTCGGCGTCGGTCCAGATCTCGATCCGCCCGGCCGTGCGGGGCGCGGTCATCACGGCGCTGAAGCGGCGCACGTTGCCTTCAGGTCCGGGTCCAAAGTCGACGCCTTTGTACGTCGCGCTGTCGCCGTCGTCCAGGTCGGCCAGGGCGTCGTCCGTGATGGTGACGCCATTCACGACGTCGGCGTTGTTGGCTTCGATCTGACCGCGCAAGTATGTGGTGATGGGAAACGCCCAGACGTGTCCGCTCGGATCGCGACAGGACGAAGCCGCGCAGCGCTGCGTCCCATCCGACAGCTTGACGCAGGCCATCTTGCACGCGTCGACGCAACGGCCAGCGTCGGTGAAATGAGCCAGGCCGCTGCAGCTGGCCGGATCGCTGGCGCAGAAACGTTTGACCTGCGCGCCCTTGCCCACGGCGGTGCCCTGACAGGCGAACGCGGCACCGCTGGCGAAGACATTGCCGAAGAAGGCGCCTTCTTGGAACGGGTACGGAAGATCGGCTTCGCTCGGTTTCAGGCCGGCGCTCATCTTGTCAGCGCCGCTGAGCAGGCTGAGCGCGACGTGCTTGCCGGTGCGATTGGTGAGGGCAAACAGGCACGACGAAACTTTCTCCCGGCACGCGTCGTTGCAGGTTCCGCCGAACCATTCGGGCGCCACGCCGATGGCGCCGCGAAACTTTTGCGGCCCGGCACCCGCCGCGGGCGGGGCGGCCAATTCCTGATCAGGGCGCAGCGCGCAGCGGACGGTGTACTTCCACATCATCGCCTGCTGCGCGGTGAGACCCTTGCTGCTTTCCACGTTTTGCGTGCTGGGCAGGCCGTTCCACGCGACATGGGAAAAGCCGCCGCGAGCAGCGTCTCCCGGCTGGGACCAGCTCACCACGATGCTGGTGAACCCGAGCACGAGAAAGAGACGAACTGTTCGCGGCGGCTTTTCTGAACGGGTCATGGGCGTCGGCGGATTATGCACCGCCGACGCCCGAAGATAAGGCCCGTGTTCAATTACCGAGCGGCGATCGACAATACCAGCGACTGGTTCGGGTCGATGCCGGCGGCGAAGAACGTCGCCGCCGCGTTGAATCCGTTGCCCGTCGCCAGGCCGTTGCCCGTCGCCAGGCCGTTCCCCGTCGCCAGGCCGTTCCCCGTCGCCAGGCCGTTAGCCGTCGCCAAGCCGGCATGAGCACTGCCCGCCGTCGCGAAGGTGACCGCGGCAATTGCCAGCGCGGCCAGGGTAACCATCAAGCTCTTCTTCGTTTCAATCTTCGTGGTGAACATCGGACCTCCTCAGGCTTTCCGTCCTCTGGTTGATTGCGAGGACGAGCCTTACTTCAGCAAGGGGTGTGCCGACACTCAGAGACGGAAGTAATCCGTGTTAAATCATTCAGATAGACAATCCGATGGCCGGGCCCTTTGTGACTAATGGCGATCGCTCGATATGACTAAACCTTTGTGAACTTCGTGACGAATCACTTTCGCCTATGACTAGGAGCTCAACATCGTCGACAGCTGCCCGATGCGGACGACGGCAGGCGAAGCCATGCCTGAAGTTTACGGACGAGTTTCCAGTGTTTTTAGGCACTAAAAACCAATCACGAAACATCCTCGCCTTCGCGGTGTAGATTGAAGCGCATGGCAGAGGACCGCCGCCTGACATTGACCCGCGATCGAGAAGCGCGCGATCGGGTCATCTCGCTTTTGTCCGAACATTTTGCCCACGACGTCCTGGACATGGACGAATTCGAACGGCGAGTCACGGTCGCCCATACGGCGTCGTCAGTGGTCGAAGTGGAAGCATTGCTCGCTGACCTGCCGGCGACCGCCATGGCCACCACGGCACTGGCGCCACTCGCCAGACAACGCCCCACGATGGCCCTGGCCTCCGAGGTGCGGCAAGAGCAGACGGTCCTGGCAATCATGGGCGGCGTCGATCGGCGCGGAGCCTGGACGGTCCCGCGCCATCTGCGGGTGGTGGCGATGATGGGTGGCGCGCACTTGGATCTGCGCGAGGCGCGTTTTCCGCCGGGGCCGGTGGAGATCGAGGTGCTTTCATTGATGGGCGGCACGGAGATCATCGTGCCGCCCGGCCTGGCAGTCGAAACCCACGGCACGGCCATCATGGGCGGTTTTCAAGAAGTGAACCGCGCTCCCGCGCACCCGGATCCGGACGCGCCGCTGTTGCGCGTCCACGGTTTCGTGGTGATGGGTGGGGTGGACATTCGCATGCAACTTCCCGGCGAAAGCAGCCGCGACGCCTCTCGGCGCCAGCGCCGCGAGTTGCGCGAACAACGCCGCCGGCGGCGCGCCTTTCCCGCCGCTCATAACGACGACTGACGGCGCCCCCGACCGAGGAGTCGACCAGCCCGCCGCGCATCGCCTGCCGTGGGTCCTGCCGCGCCGAAAATGCTGCTGGCCCCTTGAAATATGTCGGCGCGTAACCAGAATCGGCCAGCGGTGAATCACTATCGCCACCGGATAGACCGTGCTAGGTTACGGCCGTCCGACGCCTCTGAACTGCCTTTCAAATAGACCTAAAGTGGAAACCTCTCAAGAAGCCCACCCAGCCCAGCCTTTTAGCTTCGAGAGCGAGGCTGCGACGTTCGGGCTGCGCGAACGCGAGCGCGTGCGACGCTTACTGCTGCGACGAAAACTGGAAAACTGGATCGGAACCATCGTGGTGATCGTCCTGGCCGGTTGCGCCGTCTGGGCCTTGACCAGCACGAAGGTCACGCTCAGCGACGCGCCAAGCATTCAGGGTTTCCGCGCCAAGAACTGACCGTTCTGGGCGCCGGCTTTCGCCGCCGATTCGCCGTTTGTCCACGTACTGGCTGGCCACCTGCGCGATCGATGCGGCGGGCGGCCGCCCCCGCGCGGGCCAACGCGCGCCGCGGCGCCGACGCGTCAGGTGTGCCTGCCCGCGATCATTTTGCCCAAGACCTTTCGTGACGGAAATTCGCTTCGGGGTAAAATCAGACGGACATGTGCGAGCTATTGGGGATGTCGTGCAACGTCCCCACTGACATCGTTTTCTCCTTCACCGGCTTCGCTTTACGCGGCGGCAAGACCGGACCACACGCCGACGGTTGGGGCGTGGCCCTTTATCAAGGCCGTTACGCCCGCACCTTCCTGGAAGAATCGCCTGCCTGCCAGAGCGCGATGGCCGAATACATCCGGAAGAACCCGATCAAAACGTTGTTGTCGGTGGCGCACGTGCGCAAGAAGACGCGCGGGCGAGCGGCGCTGGAGAACACCCACCCTTTCGACCGGACGATGTGGGGCCGGCACTGGGTGTTCGCCCACAATGGAACCCTGCCGCACATCAAATCGCGTCGGCTGCGCTGGGAATTGCCCATCGGCGACACCGACAGCGAACATGCGTTCTGCTGGATGCTGGAGCAACTGCGCGCGGCTTTCCCCGGCGGATACCCCAAGAACACCCGCCATCTGTGGCAAGCGGTGGCCGACCTCGGCGGCGAGCTGGGCGCCGAGGGCAAGCTGAACTTTCTGCTGGCTGACGGGCGGCACCTGTTCGCTCGTTGCGGGACCAAGCTGTGCCACATCGTGCGTAAGGCGCCGTTCGGCCGCGCCACCCTGCGCGATGCCGAGCTGCAGATCGATTTCGCCGCGGTGACGACCGAGAAGGATCGCGTCGCGGTCATCGCCACCGAACCGCTGACCCGCGACGAGATCTGGCAGCAAGGCGAGCCCGGTACGATGTGGGTCTTCGAAAAAGGCGCGCTGAAGGCAACCATGGCCAGCGGCGCGGCCGGTAGCGCCACGCCGCCGCGCCGGCGCGCCAAGGCCGCTGTCTAGCCCGGCGCCGTCGCCAACCAGTCGTTGATTTTCCGCCGTGGCGGACTAGTCTCCGCGCGTGGCTTCACCAGGCGACATTCCGCGCCGCGGGTTTCTGCAGAAGGGAATCCTGGGCGGGGCTTTGCTGCTGGTGGGCGGCGCGCTGCCGATCGCCTTGCGAGGCGTGCGGCGGGGGCCCGCGCCCAGACGAGCGCTGGCCCTGCTGACGCCCGACGAGCACGCCATCGTCGCCGCCATCGCCGCCCGCATCGTTCCCGGTGACGGCGCCGGCGCCACCTGGCCGACCGCTGAGGATCTGGACTGCGCGGGAAAGATCGACGCGCTGATGGCCACCACCCACCCGCGAGTGGGCGCAGAGTTTCGCCAGCTTTTGCACCTCTTCGAGAATGGCCTTGGTGGGCTTTTGACCAATCTGCAGCCAGCGCCGTTTTCACGCTGCTCGCCGGCCGAGCAGGACGCCCGCCTGGAGGCCTGGCGCTATTCACGGCTGGCGTTGCTGCGCAGCGGATACCAGGCGTTGAAACGTCTTTGCCAGGCGACGTATTACTCATCGCCCGAGACCTACGCGCACGTCGGCTATCCGGGCCCGCCGGAGATCCCGCAGCGACCATGACCACCGCCGCAACAACGACGACGAAGAACGGCGGCATCATCCCCGGCGCTGCGCTGGGCGATCGCGACCACATGGCGGTCGAGACCGACTTCTGCGTCGTCGGCAGCGGCGCCGGCGGCAGCGTGGCGGCGGCGGTGCTGGCCCAGGCGGGCGCGCAGGTGGTGGTGCTGGAAGAAGGCGGCCACTACACGCGCAAAGACTTCAACTTGCAAGAGTCGTGGGCTTACCCCGCGCTGTATCAAGAGCACGGCAACCGCGCGACCAAGGATCTGTCGATCATCATCCTGCAAGGCCGCTCGGTCGGCGGCGGCACCACGGTGAACTGGACCTCGTCGTTCCGCACGCCGGAACGCACGCTGCGCCGCTGGGAAGAGCGCCACGGCGTGCGGGCGCTGGACGCGGCCGCACTGGCCCCACACTTTGCCGCCGTCGAGGAACGCCTGTCGATCGGCCCCGGCGTCGACGACGACGTCAACCGCAACAACCGCAAGCTGTGGGACGGCGCCGCCAAGCTGGGCTGGAACCCCGAGCTGATTCACCGCAACGTGAAAGGCTGCGCCCGCCTCGGCTACTGCGGCATGGGCTGCCCGCTGGACGCCAAGCAGTCGGCGGCGATCACGTATGTTCCCGACGCCATCGCCGCCGGCGCCCAGATCTTCACCGACGTACGCGCGCGCCTGGTGGAGACCGATCGCGGCCGCGCCCGCGCCGTCATCGCCGAGGTTCTGGATCGGCAGCACGATCGCCCGCGCAGCCGGCTGGTGGTGTACGCCAAACGCGGCGTCATCCTCGCCGGCGGCGCCATCAACACCCCGGCGTTGCTGCTGCGTTCGAAGGCGGGCCTGGGCAGCGGTCAAGTCGGGCGGCGGACCTTCCTGCACCCGACCGTGCCGCTGCTGGCGTTTTACCCCGAACCGATCGAGGCGTTCTATGGCCCGCCCCAGTCAGTGTCCGTGCACCACTTCGCCGATCGCGGCGAACGCCTGGGCTACTTCTTCGAAGCCGCGCCCATCCATCCGATGCTGGCGGCGCTGGCTTTTCCGGGCTACGGAGATGCGCACCGTCGCGTCGCCGAGCGACTGGCGTACGCGCAGGCGACCATAGCTTTGTTGGTCGACGGGCACCACGACGACGAAGGCGGACGCGTCGACTGTACCGCCGACGAACGCATCGGCCTTGATTACCCGCTCGGCGATCTCCATCGCGAGGCGGCGGTCGATGCTCTGCAGAACATGGCGCGGCTGCAACTGGCGGCCGGCGCGACGGAGATCGTCACCCTGCACGATCCGTCGCTGGTGGTGAAGAGCGAAGCGGACATTTCACGCATCGCCGCGGCTCCGTTCGGTCCCAACCGCCACACCCTCTTTTCGGCGCATCAGATGGGTGGCTGCGCGATGGGAGGCGATCCACGGACGTCGGTGGTCAGCGCCCGCGGCAAACACCACGAGTTCGAAAATCTTTGGATCGTCGACGGCTCAGTCTTCCCCACCAGCCTGGGCGTCAACCCGCAACTGTCCATCTATGCTCACGCCCGCCTGTTCGCCACCGAGATCGCCAAGAGCGGCTGACGCCGGCGCCGACGAAGACAAGGCGCCGCGCGATTATCAGGGCGTCGCGCATTGCGGATCGCTGGCGCCGGCACACACCGCGCACTGATATTGGAGCTCCCCGCTGCCGGCCGGCGCGTTGCCGCCCCAATTGACGGTCACCTGCAACGACTGCGGAAACATCGCCGGTGGACACTTGGTGGGGTTTGTTTCGACGGTCCAGCAGGGCGGTTTCGCGCCGTTGTCGTCGCAAGCCGGAATGACCGTTTGAGTGGTGGGTTCGCCGCCAATGGCGGAAATCTCCTTGACCACGCAGTTGGCTTGCATCCCGGGTTTGGCGCGGTCGACATCCACCAGCCGGCCGCTCACACACAACGTAGCGGCGGGCACGGCCAGGGTGGCCGGATCGTCATGGTCGGCAGCGTCGGCGCCGACCAACAGCCGCAGCACCAGCGGCGGGGCGTCGCGCGCTGCCACGTTCACCTCGGTGACGGTGGCGCGCGCGTATCGTCTGGTGGTCACCACCACGCGCGGGGTATCGTCGACCGCCGGCACAGCGCCCGAGCAGCGGGCGTCGTCGCGCGGGCAATCGATGATGGTGACGTCCAAGCCGGCGGCGGTCAGCTCAGCGCGGGTGCGATTGGCGATCTCCAGGATGATCGGGTCCGCGCCCTCGGCGCGGACGACGCGGATCTGCGGCGCGCGAGCAGCGTGGGCGCGGGGCGACGCTTGCAACAACAGCGCGGCGGCGGCGGCCAGCGCCCAACCGCTGGCGGCCATCATGGCGCTCCGGCGACGACGCTCTCGGCTTCGGCCGCGTAAGCGCCCGACGGAAAAAGGCGCAGGTACTGGCGCGCCAGCGCGCTGGCCGCGGCCGCGCCTGACTGCCGATTGACCACCAGCATCTGCCGACCCAAGGCCTCGCTGGCATACGAGCCGTTCGGCGCTTCCGTCAGATACATTTCGTACCAGCGCAACCCCAACGACGGCGACTGGCCTGACTCTTCCGCCAGTCGGCCGAGCAGAAACGCCGCCCGCCGCGCGGCCGGCGAGCCAGGAAATCGTTCTCGCAACGCGGACAAAGCGTCGCTGGCGATGTCCGCCCGTCCGCTGTAGCGGGCGGCGTCCGCCAGCGTGCCCAGCCGATCATCAGGCAGCATCTTCAAGCAGATGACCAGTCCCTGTTCCTCGGCTTCAGCGACCACCGATCGAAAATCACCGCTGGCCACCCGCTGGCGCCACGATTGCCCGATGGCCAACGTCGGCGACGGTGACGCGACCGCCACCGCCCGGCTGTGTGGCGCGCGCGGTGGTGGCGCCGCCGTACGCACCGACGGCACCAGGAACGCCGACGGTGGCGTGAACGGTTTGGGTGGCGCGAGAGCGGTCGGGGTCCGCGCCGCGGGCAAAGAGATCGCTGCAGAGGGCGCGCCCACGCGCTCGACCCGCAACATCCCCTGGTTCACCCGCGCCTGAAGTTTTTCGCCGGCCTGCAACGTGACGCCGTCGCCGGTCAGCGGACCGTGTACATGAACGCTGCCAACCAGCAAGTGGATTTCGAACAGATCGTCGCTGCCCGACCAGCGCACGTCGAAGGTGGTGCCGATGACCTGCACCGTGAACGGTCCAGCGTCGACGGCCCAGCGGGCGCGCGGCCGATGGACCACCGAAAAATGTGCGCCGCCGTCCTCCAGGCGCACGCGCGCCCCATGCCGATCCGTCGCCACCACCACCGCGCGGCTGCCCGGCGCCAGGTCGACCTTCGTTCCTTCCGAGAAAGTTAACGCCGCCGGCGCCGCCGCCACGCCCGCGATGTACCCGTCGCCGCCCAGCGCCGCGCCGGCCAGCACGTACGTCACCGGTGGGCCTTGCCATCGCAGCCAGATCAGCAGCGCCGTCGCCAGCGCCAGCGCGCCGCCGCTCATGCCGAGGAAGAGACCAACGCGCCGGCGGCCCGGCCGCGCGGTGGGCTTTCCAAGGGCGATACGCAGGCGATCCCAGCGGGCGCCAACGTCGCGCTCGGCGGGGCCGCCGGTGTGCCCGTCGGTGAAACGCGCCGCCAGCGCCGACAGCGGCTGCGGCGACGGCAGCGGGCGGCGCTTCGAATCGCCCATCAGAGTCCCTCGCTCTCTCGCTCGCGCACGTAGGCCGCCAGAACCGGGTCGCCGTCTACCAGCGCGGCGATTCGCTGCGTGGTCCGGAGCAGCCTCCGCTGCGCCGTCGACACCGATAGGCCGTGCGCCGCCGCTACTGCTTCCAACGGCTGGCCGTCGATGGTGCGCGCGATGTAAAGCGAACGCGCCTCCGCCCCCAGGCGATCCCAGCACGCAGTAATAGCGACGCACCACCTCGCGCACCTCGGCATCGGGGCCAGCGACGGCCGATTCCGGCAGCTGGCCGTCGTCGGTCACCCTGAAGAGACGACGCAGCCAACGCGCTCGCCGTTCGCGCCGACTGACGCGCACGCAGATACCGAACAGGAAGCCGCGCAACGCCTCCGGGTCGCGCAGGTTGGGCACCGCCGAGAAAAAGGGCAGGAACACCTCTTGCGACCGATCCTCGATGTCGCGATCAGGCCCCATCAGGCGGCGCAAGTGGCGATCGACGTCAGGCCGCAGCCGCGCCCACGCGGCGAATGCGGCGCCCGGTTCGCGGTGCTGCAACGCCCGCGCGAGGCCGGCGTCTCGCTCGGCCCCTGACGGCCCGTGCCCAACCAGCGACAAATGCGGAACAGCCATACGCCTTGATCGGTTAGTCCCTCCCCGCCGAAAAATTGGTCATCTTTTTTCGGCCCCCACACTTTGCGCCGGCGGCCGCGGCCGTGCTGGCGACGGTCGTGCCGCGATCAGCGCGGCGTGCCCTGCCCGCCGCCCGATTCCAGCGCGGCGCCCACCGGCTCGGGCGCGCCGACGGTCGAAGGGGCGCCGGGAGCGCCGGCGTCGCCCCACAAAAGCGGACCTTCACCGGCGGCGCGCTTGCGGTCGATGGCGGCGCGCGCGGCGACGGCCCGGGCGCGCGCCGGTTCGCTGGCCCCGGCCGCCCACGCCGCCAGGATGGATTCGGCGGCGGCGCGCACCTCGGTGTTGACGTCATAGATGGCCACGTGGCGCAGCACCGGCACCGCTTCGCCGTCGCCGATCTTTTGCAGCGCGACCAGCAGATGCAGGCGGCCGGTGGGCGCTGCGGTGTGCAGGGCGGTTTCGATCTGGGCGATGGCCTTGCGACCAAATCCCGCCAGGCGTTGGGTGGCAGGCGGCACCAGCGCGTCGTTGCGACGGGTGAGGATGTTGATCTCGTCGCCGATGTCGCGGTGCGATCCGTCTTCGCACGCGATCACGAGACCGGCCATCAAAGACAGACCGACGACGGCGCGGGCAAGCGACACGGTGATGGTCTTCCGGCCTTACGCCGCGCTAGCCGCTGGCCCGCCGCGGCGGGTGTTGCGATCGATGGCCTTTGCCACTGGATCGGCGGGGCCGGTCAGCAGGTCGGTCACCGCGCCGCTGGACGCGACGGCGTGCAAGCCGTCGAAGAAGGCTTCGCCCATTGCCAGCAGCGCCGCAGGCTCTGGACTGTCGAAGCTGCGCTGGCGCAGCTGCGCGCCGCCATGCAAACCGCGCGAGTACCAGGCGATGGTCTTGCGCAGCTCGTGGATGCGCATGCGTTCATGGCTGTATGAAAGCACCAGCTCGGCGTGGCGGCGCCACACCACGCGCCGTTCTTGCAGCGTCGGCGGTCCGGGATCGGGCGCGCCGATTTCCAGCGCCACCAGCGAACGGAACAGCCAAGGGTTGCCCATGGCGCCGCGGCCGATCATCACGCCGTCGCAGCCGGTGGCGGACTTCATGCGTTGATAGCCGGCGATGTCTTTCACGTCGCCGTTGCCGATCACCGGGATGTGCGCCGGCAACGCCGCGCGCACGTCGGCGATCGGATCAAGCCGAGCCGCGCCAGAGAACCCTTGCGAACGGGTGCGACCGTGCACGGTGATCATGGCGGCGCCTGCCTCCACCAGCATGCGCGCGAACGCCGCCGCGTTCAGCGACGACTCATCCCAGCCGGCACGGTGCTTGACCGTCACCGGGATCGCGGCCGGGACCGACCGTCGCACCGCTTGCACCAGCGCCGCGGCCAGCGCCGGCTCGCGCATCAGCGCCGAGCCGCACGCGCCGGCGGTGACCTTCTTGGCCGGGCAGCCCATGTTGATGTCGACGATCGAGGCGCCGACGTCGACCGCCATCTGCGCCGCGCGCGCCAGGGCGTCCGGTTCGCGCCCGAAGATCTGCACGGCAAAGCGGCGACCGCCCAGGCTGGGCCACATGCGACCGATGGCCTTGGCGGCGCCGCGGGTCAAGGCCTCGGCAGACAGAAATTCCGTGAAGGTCAGCGCCGCGCCCAGCTCTTCGCAGATGGTGCGGAACGGCAGATCGGTGACCGCCTCCATGGGGGCAAGCAGTACCGCGGGGGAAATCTCCAGCGCGCCGATGAGCATCGCCAGGCAGGATACCAGACGGTGGTCCTGCCCGGCGGGCCGTGGTTTCCCGCCCCCTTCGGTTGCCACGCCTCCCACCCCCCACCCGGCGGTGGAGTTCACCGCCGGGGGCGCGTTCGCGCCTAGTGCTGGAAGCTGATCCCGTGGGACAGTCCCACGGAGATTCTTCCCTTCGGAGCAATCTGCGGCATTTCGGCCTCCGACGGCTCCGGGCGGCTAGTCCTCACTTCGCCGCTTCCCGAATCGCGCGCTGGCGCCGCCTTCACGGCAAGACGCCCCGATCCGGCCCCGCCATCCCCGACACTGAGCAATGAACACACGTAAATAAGATAAGTCAGCATTTATTGAACGATTCGCCTCCCCGGATTCACCGCCTCGATTTCACCCCGGCCCCCGTGCCGCCGCTGTCCCCGCCCCACCATCGCCACCTCGCCCCAGAACCACCCGCCCGGATCCCCACCACCATGCCCGCCCGGATCCCCACCCGTGCCTTTTCCTCGCCCGCTCCGCTCACCGTCGCCGCCTTACCTCCTCCCATCCCTGCCCCGCTCACCGTCGCCGCCTCACTCGACCCCACTCCCCGGCACTCTTCCCCACCGCGTAGATCCTCCCGATCCTGGTATTTACTCGACTCCCCGGCGGTTTTCTAACATGGTTTTGAAAATCGAGTCAATAAAAATGAATCCCCACTCTTTTTGTTTTCCATGACGATCGGTTGCGTTTCGGGCATGTTTCCAACGTGCGTGCGATACGTCATCCGGCGCTGAGTGACAGTTGTGTAACGGATTTGTTTAATTACTGGCGATTGAGCTCTCGAGTGCAATAACGTGCGGCAGGCGAAATTGTTTCGGCAATTCAGTACCGCGACGGCCGTTGTTTTGTTCATTGCCGGCGGCGGTTGCCGACGCGAAATTCCACCGACATCAACCACCGTGTCGGCGACTGTCGGCAAACTGACCAGAGTGGTCGATCCGTGGCGTTGGCCGCGCGCGCGTGACACCGGCGATCGAGAAAAAGCCCTGGAAAACATCGGCTCGTATGAAAAGTCGTCGGTGGCGTCAACAATCGATCACCCGGGCGCGAATGAGACGACCGTTGTCGACGCGGGCAATGAAGCGGCCACTGTGACGATCAACACAAACGCGGATTATTGGACGCGCCTGGTGGGCATTGCCTGGCGCCGCGATGTCGACATCGACTTTGACCGCGAACCGATCGATCTCGATGGCGACGGCGTCCCTGACACTGAAATCACCCGACACATCCACGCACCTGGTGGCGTGCTGGCCAACCCGGTCCTGTTCGGGTTGACGGCCACGCCGGACGACCCCGCGGGCACGGTCGGAAAAATTTCCGTATCGACGGGATTTCTCGGTCTGCGCCAGCCGCTGGACAGCATCGGCCGACCGACCGGGCAGATCGGAATGACCTGCTTTCTCTGTCATGGAGGCGTGAACCCGGCCGACGGTCGCGTGGTGCCCGGACTGGCCGCGGTGCGTTTCGACTACGGGTTGCTGCTGGCCACCGCGCGCCTGCTGAACGACGACGCGCTCGCCGACGTCCGCTATCGTCGCGAGCACGGATTTCCAACCGGGCGGTCGACGCGGGCGCGCTTGCTGCTGGCCGGTCCCGGGCGACAGGATCTGACCGGCGAGTTCGGACTGGACATCACGGTGCCGCATTTACATTCAGCGGCGTACGACGGCGCCTGGCGGGTGCGCCAGCGGCCAGGCGGCGTGGTGAACCCGATCAGCGTGCCGGCGGCGCTGTTCACCGACGGTCTGGCGCTGCAGAACTGGTCGGGGTCGGAGATCAGCGAAGGACCCTGGCTCGATCGGCTGGAGCGCCTGCTGTCGCTGGCGACACGATCGTCTCCCGATGGCCTGGCCGCATTTGCTCTGGGCGCAGGTGATCGCGCCGGCGCACGACGAGCGCTGCTGCTGGACCTGCGCAACCTGGGAACGCTGGGCCTGCAGCACGACGCCTGGCCCGCCCTGTTGTGGGCGGACGCTATCCACGGCCGCGCCACGGTCGATGCCGCCGACTTGCTGGCCATCCCGCCGATGTTCGCCACGACAGCAGTGCGACGGACGCTGGCCGCCGAGGGTACGGCGTTGAGGCGGCCGCCCGCCGATCCGGCGCGGGTGGCGCGCGGGAGGGTGATCTTCGTCGACCGCGTGGTGGGCGTGGTCGCCAACCGACAGATCTTGAAGACCGCGCCACCGGCCTACGCGGCGGCCAAGCTGGACGGTCCGCTGGGCGTGGCCATCCTATCGCCGATTGATCAATCGCAGCCGTTGAACGCCACGCTGGCCGTTCGCTGCGCCGACTGCCACAACGCCGCGCCGCTGGCCGACCGGGTGTCGTTGACCGATCACCCGCCCCCGCTTGGCCGCTGCACGCACTGCCACCGGGCGCATCCGGCGGATCCGTCGCACGCTGACAGGTCGGCGCTGGTTTCAATCGCCCGCTTTCTTCCTGGCGTCCCCAGCAGCGCCCACGATGAAGTCGCCGCCTGCACCAACTGTCACGATCAGCACCCCGACTTTGGGCCGCTGGCGTATTCGTCCAGTCAGCTGTTGCCGTTCGACGCCGACGGCGACGGCAACGCGCAAGGCGACGAGAGCGACGACGGCGCGGCGGGCGGCATCGGGACCGAGGCGCTGCTGGCCTTCGATGTGCCGCACGCCCAGCGACCTCCGGGCGGCTTCGGCGTGGAGCTGCCGGTGATCTTGCATCCGCGCCGCGCCGGCACGGTCACGACGGTGCGGTCAGGCGTGGCCTGGGTGCGAGTGGCGCCGCTGCGGGCGGTGTTCGCCAGCGCGCCTTATCTGCACAACGGCTCGGTGCCGACGCTGCGGGCGTTGCTGGAACCCCCCAGACGCCGGCCGGTGACATTTCCGCTCGGTCACGCCGGGTTTGTGTTCGACACGCGCGTCCCCGGCAACCACAACGGCGGGCATGCGTTCGGGACGCGCCTGTCGCCCGCGGAGAAAGACGATCTGGTGGCGTTTCTGAACAGCCTTTGAAGCTGAGACCGACTACTTGGCGTAATCGGTGGCGCGGGTCTCGCGGATGACCGCCACTTTGATCTGGCCGGGATAAGACAGTTCGGATTCGACTTTGCGGGCGATGTCCTTGGACAGCAAGCGCGCTTGTTGATCGCTGACCCGCGAGTTCTCGACGATCACCCGCACCTCGCGGCCGGCCTGGATGGCGAAGGCGCGTTCCACCCCAGGAAAACTGGTGGCGATCTTTTCCAGGTCGAACAGTCGCTGCACATACGACTCCAGCATCTCGCGCCGAGCGCCGGGACGCTGGCTGGACAGAACATTCGCGGCGTCGACGATGTGGTCGAGCACGTCGGTCGGCGACACGTCGCCGTGGTGGGCTTCGATGGCGTGGCACACCCGCGGCGGCTCGCCGAACTTCTTGGCCACCTGCGCCCCCACCACGCCGTGCGCGCCTTCGACCTCTTGATCGATGGCCTTGCCGATGTCGTGCAGCAGGCCGGCACGACGGGCGGTCTTCACCGGCAACCCCAGCTCGGCGGCCATCGCCCCGGCCAGAAAGCCGACCTCGATGGCGTGCTGAAGCAGGTTCTGGGCGTTGCTGGAACGAAACTTTAGTTTGCCGATGAGCTTGATCAGCTCGGGGTGCATGCGGCCAAGCCCCAGATCGAAGGCCGCCTGTTCGCCCGCCTCCTTGCACTGCTGGTCGATCTCCTGGGTGGCCTTCTCCACCATCTCCTCGATGCGCGTGGGGTGGATGCGGCCGTCGGCGATCAATCGGGTCAGGGCAATGCGCGCGATCTCGCGGCGCACGGGATTGAAGCACGAGATCACCACCGCGTCGGGCGTGTCGTCGATGATGAGATCGATCCCGGTGGCCGCCTCCAGCGCGCGCACGTTGCGGCCCTCGCGCCCGATGATGCGGCCCTTCATGTCGTCCGACGGCAACGGCACGGTGGCCACGGTGCGCTCGGCGACGTACTCGCCGGCGTAACGTTGAATGGCCGCGGAGATGATCATCTTGGACTTGGCCTCGGCCTCCAGGCGCGCCTCGTCCTCGATCTTCTTGACCTCGTCGGCGATCGATCGGCGGGCTTCGTCACGCAGGTCGTCCAGCAATTGCGTGCGCGCCTCGGTGGCGCTCAGGCCGGCGATTTTTTCCAGCCGGCCCTTGGCCTCCGTGGCCTGATTGGCGGCGGCGCGCGCGGCCGCCTCGGCGGCAGACTCGCGCCCGGCGATTTGCTTTTCCTGGCGGCGCAGATCGTCTTCCTGCTGGCGCAGCTCGCGTTCATTTTTCTCCAGGCCGCGTTCGCGCGTGGTCAGATCGCTCTGGCGTTTCTCCAGGTCGGCCTGCCGGGCCTTCAGGTCGGCGTCGACATCGGCGCGCGCCTTCTGGGCCTGCTCCTTGGCGTCCAGCGCCGCCTGGCGCTTAAGCGAATCAGCCTCGGACTTGGCCGCTTCGATCAGGCGCCGTTTTTCATCTTCGGTCTGAGGCAAAGCGGCCGGGCGCAGCGATCGCCCGACCAGCAAGGCCACCACGAACAGCACCACCAGCAGCGGCGCGACGATGCCGATGGAGATCATGATGGTGCTCCCGCACAACTTTCGGCGCGAAGCTCGGTTACCACCCAGTCAATCAATGCATCGTTCGGCCCGGCCGGACAATGTGGGACGACCTGAAAGTCATATCCAAAACCGACCAAAATGCTCGGCCGGACCGCGCGCAGGCGCGCCGCCGTCTCGTCGTAATAGCCGCCGCCGAACCCCAGCCGCCGGCCGGCGCGATCAAAAGCCAGCCCGGGAACCAGCATCAGATCGATGCTCTCGACCGGCAGCTCGGGCGCCGAAGGGGACGGTTCCAGCAGGCCGAAGGCGCCCGGCACCAGCTCGGCCGGGGCGTCGGCCCGGTGAAAATGCAGGCGCGGGGGAACCCCTTCGACCCGCGGGTAGACCACCACCGCGCCGCGGGCGCGCGCCGCCGCCAGCGCGGCCGCCGGATCGGCCTCACCGCGCGCGGCCACATACCCGGCGATGGTCCGGGTGGCGGCGTCGGCGAAAGCCGGCACTGACAACAGACGGTCCGCCGCCTGGCCGGACCAGCGCTGGCTGTCGACGGCGGGCAAATTCTGGCGACGCTCCGCCATGGCCCGCCGAAGGGCGCGCTTTTCACCTTGAAGGATTTGGTCGGGGGATGAATGAGCCATCTTTTGGGGATGGGCCCATCAGCACCAAGGAAGGTCTCGTCGACGCGGGATCTCTAGTCGCGCAAACCGGGGGATGGTCGCGTGGTCGTCATTTGACAGTGAAAAACCCGATCATCGAAAACGACGTTCGCTCGGGAGCAAACGGTTACCCAATGGGGGCGGTCATAATCTCGCTTCTCGTTCCAGGTAGTCAAGCAGGGACTGACTCTTTTCGCGAATGCTTTTCCGCAGTTCACTGGCCTGCTGGCGCTCGGCGAACAATTCTTCGGCGATTTGCAGCGCCGTCAGCACCGCCACCGCCTGGGTGTCGGGCGTGCGCGCGGTCTTTTGCACCTCGCGCATCTTGGTGTCGACGTAGGCGGCCAGCGCCTTGACCAGGCGGTCGTCGTCGTCGCTTTTCAGGGCGTAGCGAGCGCCAGCGATCTGAACGGTGACCGACCGTTTCACGCGGGCAGTGTATCACGGGTGCCGCTAGCGGCGGCCACCA
Source organism: Polyangia bacterium (assembly GCA_036268875.1). Lineage (GTDB taxonomy): Bacteria > Myxococcota_A > Polyangia > Fen-1088 > Fen-1088 > DATKEU01. Next base: position 95,085 of record DATATI010000063.1, read on the forward strand.
GCCGGCGCACGCCTCAACGTCGGTGTGATCGCCATGGGGACCGGCGTGATGGCCGCCGGCACCGGCGTGATGCTGATCGGAACGTCCTCTTCGACCACCGTCGCCGGGCCGAGGGCGGTCAATTTCCCGACCGTGGCCAAGATGGCGTTCACGTCATTCTGGAAGGCGACCTCGCTGCGGATGTCGCCGTCGACGGTCAGCGCCTTGCGGATCTCGCTGACCGAACCGACCGCCACGCGGGCCAGCGCGCGCCCGCCCTTCGATATTGTTCTGACTCGCCTCTTCATCTTCTCGGACCACCTATTGAGAGGACGGGCACCGGGCGCGATCTTCCGCGACCGCATCGGTCACTTTTTGAACACGTTCCCAAAGACGCGGAATCTTCACCGGGACGCCCGCCAGGTTCGGCAGGCGCCCCGACGCGCGGGCTACCAGCCGCCTTTTTCGCCTTCCTTGTCGCTGCCTTTTTTCTCTTTCTTCTTCTTGCTGTCCTTATCGGTCTTGTCGGTCTTCTCTTCCTTCTTGTCCCCTGCGTAAGCCGTACCTACCAAAACCTTGCTGGAGAAACCGACCAGAGCGATGGCGAAAACCAATCGAATTGCGAGCTTGATCATCGGGGGCCTCCTTGGACCGGTGACGGTAGCAAACGCCTCACAGCAAATCCAGGAAGGCCCGCAAGCGATCAATTTCCTGAAGAGTCAGACGCCCGGGCGCCGGTTCAGCAGGCGCGCCATCATGCCAAAAAGCATCGTCACCGAACCGCGCCCGCGACAGGACCGCGTCCAGATCTTTGGCTGACCCATTGGTGAAGTACGGATACTTTTTGTAAAGGCGCCTCAGCGAAGGGATGCGCGCCCCGCTTTCGTGAACGTACGGCGTGACGCCGGTCTGGACGTATTCGGCCTGACCCCAGACCAGCGGATCGCTGTCGGTCATGATCAGCGATTCCCATTGCGCGAACGGCGCGCGCGTGGCGGCGTCATCGCTGGCCAGACGCGCCTGATGACACCTTTCGCAGCGGTCGCGAAACAGCGCCGCGCCGGCGCGCTGGACCTCGGTGAAATGCCCGCCGGGCGTCACCGCCGGGTTGGGCGCGTGGCCGAGCTGCATCAACGCCGTCATCAGCGCCTTGCGCAAGGTCAGCGGCGGCAATGACGGCTGGGTAACGCCCAGGGCGCGCAGCCAGGGAAAATCGTCGGTGGCGACGGTGAACCAGGGATCGTGGTCGCTCTTGGCGCCGGCGACGCGAAATTCATTGTTCGCCACGGTGGCGAGATCGGGATCCAGCGCGCGCGAAAAATGCGGGCGGTTGTTGAAGAGGCCGCGCAAGGGTTTGGTCACCGCGTGCACCTCGCCGCGGCCGGTGTGGTGGATGCGGCCGTCGCCGTACATTTCGAAGTGGCAGGTCTCGCAGGTGAACCGGCTGAGCGCGGCGTCGGAGCGGTTCCACGGCGCCATCAGCGTGGTGAACAGCAGCGCCTCGCCCACCCGGTCAAGGGGATCGCGCGCATCGACCGGCGCCGGCGTCAGCGCGTCGCGCACTGCCACCAGGTGCGTCGCCGTCGGCGAGCGCATCACCCAGGCATCGAGCAACGGATCGGCGAAGACCATCGTACCGTCCGCGCGAAAGGCCACCGACGTCGTGCCGGGAACCAGGTCTAGCGCGACGACGCCGGGCTCGCCTGCGAGATTGGCTGGCCAGGTCAATGTCAACAGCGGCGACGTTCCATAACCGCTGACCAGCACCCGCAGACCATTGTTGCCGGCATCGACGTGCGCGACCACCACCTTGGGCGTGACCACGCCCAGCGCCGACAGATTGGTCACCGTCAGGCGCGCCGGCGACGCCAGGCCGCGCGTATTCAGGCGATAGACGGTCAAGAACGAATCGACGTACCCGAACGAGCCGCCGGTGCGATCCAGTGGGTGATCCTCCACGCCGCCCACGATCAGCAGCGCGTGATCGGCGTCGGTGGTGACGGCGTCGAACGACCAGATCGGCCCGTCATGCTGGACCCGGGCCAGTGGGGGCCCGGGCGCGCCGTCGGCGGCGATGCGGAAGACCACCACGGCGTGGTCGAGCAGACAATCGACCAGCAACAACGTTCCCACCCGCGCCACCCGGATCGGCCCGTGGCCGACGCTGAGCTCTTTCTGCGTGGTGGGCAGGTGATCGCCGGCGGACTTTGCGTCGAAGCGAAGCGTCAGGAGGCGGCCCCCGATCTCGTCGGCGGCGTACAGGATCCCGGCGTCGCCCGCCGCCACATCGCGCACGGCGCGCACGCCGTTCACGGTCAGCGTGCCGGCAGGCTGCAACCCGGCCGCGGTGACGTGGTAACGACTGACCAGCAGAGATTGCTCCGACGACACGAAGACGTCGCCGTCGGCGGCCACGGTCAAACCGGTCGGCGCGCGCGGCGTGGCGGCGCTGGAGACCACGCGCAGGTTCGCGTCCAGCAGCACGACCTGCGCGGCGCCGCGCAGGATCGAAACCAGGCGCTGGTCCGCGCCCGGTAGCGCGCGCACCACGTACGGATCGGGCCCGGTCACCGCGTCGCCGGTGGGCAGCGCGCGAAAATCGGCGTGCTGGTGACGTTGCTCTTCGTAAGCGTGCAACGGCTTCAAACGTTCGTCGCCGCCGGTGTGACGGTTGTTGGTGGGCACGCCGGGCGCCGTCCGGGCCACAGTCGCCAGCGACGCCAGACCCGCGCCCATCACGATCGCCGCCGCCACTTTGGCCGTTTGCCGTCCGCCGAACCGCATCCGCGGCAGACTATAGCAACCGCCGCGCTATAGTCTTTCGTCTCCGATGGCCGATCCAGCCAATGCCGCCGCGCCCGCGCCGGAGATCCCGGCCGAGGAAGAACGATTGCTCGCCCGCGCCACCGAAAGCCTGGCCCACGCCACCGCCACCACGCGTGCCCGCGGGCCCGATCGCCCGGGCGCGCACTCGCCGGCGCGCGCAGACCAGGAATTGATCGCCCTGCGCGACGAGATCGGCGAGGCGCGCCTGGAAGATATCGCCGCGCTGGTGGCGCAGATGGAGCGCATGCAAGGGATCTCGCTGCGCCGAGCGGAAGCGCAAAGCGTGTTGGTTGATCCAGGCGCGCCCTACTTTGGCCACCTGCGCCTGCGCGAACAGGCCGCCGGCCGCCCCGCCGCGGAACGCGACATCTTGATTGGCCGCGCCACCTTCGTCGATCCGGCCGCGCGCGTGAACATCATCGACTGGCGGCACGCGCCGCTGAGCCAGCTTTACTATCGATACGAAGAAGGCGCCGACTTTGACGAGCGCATCGGCGAGCGCGACGTGGAAGGCGAGATCGTGGCTCGCCGCACCGTCACCGTCGAGGGCGGCCACCTTGTGCGCGTGTCCTGCCCGCAAGGCGTGTGGACCCGCCACGGCCACGGCTGGGATCGGGCCGAGCTTCCCGAGGTCGCGCTCAGCGGCGGCGAAGGCACCGCCACCCGCCCCAGCGCGGTGAAGAACACGCGCGGCGTCCTGGGCGCCGGCGCCACCCGCGGCCAGCGCGTGGATCGCCACCTGCCCGAGATCGCCGCCCTGATCGATCCGCGCCAGTTCGAGATCATCACCGGCCGCAAATCCGGCGTGGTGGTCATTCAAGGCGGCGCCGGCAGCGGCAAGACCACCGTCGGTCTGCACCGCATCGCTTACCTGGCCTACGCCTATCCCGATCGTTTTCCGGCGCGGCAGATGCTGGTGGTGACGTACGGTTCGGCGCTGGCCGCGTACATCAGCCAGGTGTTGCCGGCGCTGGGCGTGCCCGGCGTCGACGTGATGACGTTTCAAGGCTGGGCCGAACGCGAGCTGCGCAAGGCCATCCCCTGGCTGTCACCGACGGTGATCGACGAGGCCCCGCCGGTGGTGACGCGGGTGAAAAGCCACCCGTCGCTGTTACGCGCCCTTGAACAACGGGTGGCCACCGGCCCGCGACGCCGCCGCACCTCGCGCGCGGTGGTCGAATTGTGGGCCGATCTGCTGACCGATCGCCCGGCGTTGCTGGCCGCCGTCGCCGTCGACACGGAGGCCCCGCTGCCGGCCGCTGACGTCGAAGAAGCCCACCGCTTGATGGCCGATCATGTCTCGGCGGTGGTCGCCGCCGGCGATCCGGTGGAACGGCGATCGTCGCGCCAAGCGACGCCCGATGACGACGACGTGCGCGGCGACGTCGGCATCGACGGCGTGCGTACCGACGGCGAACCGCCGGTGATCGATCTGCAGGACATGGCCATCTTGTTGCGCGCGCAGCAACTGTTGCGCGGGATCAAGCAGCCACTTTCGCACCTGTTCGTCGACGAAGCGCAAGATCTGTCACCGATGGAGCTGGCGGTGCTGATCAACCAGACCACCGCCCAGAGATCGGTCACCCTGGCCGGTGACACCGCCCAGCGGTTGTTCCTGGACAACGGCTTTGGTGATTGGCGGTCGGTGCTGCGGCAACTGTCGCTGGCCGGCAGCGCCGTCTCCGTCGAGCCGCTGAAGATCGCCTATCGGTCGACCAGCGAGATCATGCACGTCGCCCGCCACGCCATGGGCCCGCTGGCCGACGGCGATCCACCGCTGGCCCTGCGTCACGGCGCGCCTGTCGAAGCGTTTCGCTTTCCCGGCACCGGCGCCGCCGTGGCCTTCCTGGCCGAGGCGCTGCGCCCGCTGTTCGCCGCCGAACCGCGCGCCACCGTGGCCGTGCTGTCGCGCCACCCCGAACAAGCCGATCGCTATTACGAAGGCCTGCGCCGCGCCGAAGTCCCCTCGCTGCGCCGGGTGCGCGCCCAGGATTTCGTCTTTCGCCCCGGCGTCGAGGTCAGCGAGATCCGCCAGGCCAAGGGCCTGGAGTTCGATTACGTCATCCTTGTCGACGTCAACGCCAACACCTTCGGCCTCGACGACGAATCGCGCCACCTGTTCCACATCGGGGCCACCCGCGCCGCGCATCAACTGTGGTTGATCATCACCGGCCAGCCCAGCCGTTTGCTGCCGCAAGATCTGCGTCCGGGTTAGACTACTGGCGCACCATGAGCGCCCTCGCCGAGTCCGAGACCCTGAAAAAACGCGTCGCCCTTCGCCGCACCTTTGCCATCATCTCGCACCCCGACGCGGGCAAGACCACGCTGACCGAAAAAGTCCTGCTGTACGGCGGCGCCATCCACGTCGCCGGTTCGGTGAAACAAAACCGCGGCCGCGCCGTCACCAGCGACTGGATGGAGCTGGAACGCCAGCGCGGCATTTCCATCTCCACCAGCGTGCTGCAGTTCGAATACGGCGGCTGCCGCATCAACCTGCTGGACACCCCCGGCCACAACGATTTCTCCGAAGACACCTACCGCACGCTGGCCGCCGCCGACTGCGCCGTCATGTTAATCGACAGCGTGAAAGGCGTCGAGCCGCAGACCATCAAGCTGTTCCAGGTGTGCCGGATGCGCGGCATCCCCATCATCACGTTCATCAACAAGCTGGACCGCGGCGGCAAAGAGCCGCTGGATCTTCTAGACGAAATAGAACGCGTGCTGGAAATTCCCTGCAGCCCGGTCAACTGGCCGGTGGGCAGCGGACAGAGTTTCTACGGCGTCTACGACCGCTGGGCCAAACAGGTCCTCCACTTTGATCGCGGCGAGGGCGGCTCGCGCCGCGCCGAGATGAGCCTGGGAACGCTGGAAGATGAAGACCTGCGCGAGACCCTGGGCGAGACCCGTTACCGGCAGACCACCGAAGAACTAAGCCTGTTAGAGACCGCCGGCAACGCCTTCGACCGTGACGCCTTCCTGCGCGGCGCCGTCACGCCGGTGTTCTTCGGCAGTGCCATGACCAACTTCGGCGTCGAGCCTTTTCTCGACCGCTTCGTCGATCTGGCGCCCGCGCCGCGCCCGCGCCTGACGTCGACGGGCGTCCTCGACGCCGACGCCCCGGCGTTTTCCGGCTTCGTCTTCAAGATCCAGGCGAACATGGACTCGAATCATCGCGACCGGGTGGCGTTTCTGCGCGTCTGCTCGGGCAAATTCACCCGCGGCATGGAGGTGCTGCACGTGCGCACCGGCAAGATGCTGGCCTTGACGCGCCCGCTGCACTTCATGGGTCAGGAACGCACGCTGATCGACGAAGCCTTCAGCGGCGACATCATCGGCCTGTGGGACGGCGGCAATCTGCGCATCGGCGACACCTTGTGCACCGGCGCGCCGCTGGAGTTCGAAGGCATCCCGCGTTTTTCGCCCGAACACTTCGTGCGCGTGCGCCTGACCGACCCGATGAAGCGCAAGCAGTTGAAGAAAGGCCTGGATCAACTGTCCGAAGAAGGCGCCGTGCAGCTGTTCTTCGATCGCCATCGCCTGGAACGCGAGCCGGTCCTGGGCGCGGTCGGCGTGCTGCAGTTCGAGGTGATCCAGCATCGCCTGAAATCCGAGTACAGCGTCAACGTCGGTTTCGATCGCCTGCCGTACCTGCACGCGCGCTGGATCGAAGGCGAGCCGGTGAACCTCGACAAGTTCGAACGCCCGGGATCGACCACCTCCGTGCTGGACGTCGAGGGCCGCCCGCTGGTCCTGTTCACCAACGACTGGAACATGCGCATGGCAGCGGAAGACAACCCGCACCTCAAGTTCATCGCGGCCGTGCAACCGGGACGGGCGGCGAAATCGGCGGCGTGAGGCCACTTCAGCCGCGGATTTTTCGGATTCCGCTTTGTCAGCCGTGCGGAAAAAAAACGTCCTCGTCCCGACGACGCTTTGTGCTACTCCTTCGACCGGCGATTGCCCCGTCGCCGCAGATGAAGGGCACAGATGAAAAACGGTTTGCGGGTCTCTTGGCTTGTTTCATTTTTGTTTGTTGATCTCGTCGCTGCTCTCGGTCACGCGCAGTCGTTGCCGGCGGCGCCCACGGGGCTAAAGCCGCTTCCCACTGGGAGCTCGGGCGGCGCGCCGATCGCGGTCACCTGGAACGCCACGCCAGGTGCCACCAGCTATGTCATCTATCGCAGCCTGGCCGCCGGCGGCGAGACGGCGTTCGCCACGTCGGCGAACAACTCGTTCGTCGACACGCACGTCGTCGCCGGGCCGCCGCCGGTTTATTTCTACAAGGTCGCGGCGGTCAACGCGGCGGGCACGTCGGCGATGTCGGCCGAGGAGGAGACGCCGACTCCGTTGCCGGTCTCGACCGGCAGCGGAAAGGTCGCCGGGGTGAAATCGGGAAACGGGATGCTCTATTTCTGCAAGGACGGGCTGCGCAGCGGATTTGACTGGTTTCAGCGGCTGGCGGATTGGTTTCCCTCGATCGTGGATTCTTCGGGGTCCAGCTCGCCGGGGCAGAAGGTGGTCGACATGGCGTACTCGACGACGACCACGCTGGCCTTCAACAAGGTGGTCGTACCCAGCGGCGGGCTTTACACCATCGACTGGCGGTATGCCTTCACGGGCGGATTGTTCAAAGGAGTCAACAATCGCCAGATGGGATTGATGGTGAACGGCGCCGTGGTGACGCGGACGCAACGGTTTCCCATCACCGGCAGCTTCGACACCTACAAGCATTCGGCGCTGCAGGCGCGTCTGAACGCCGGAACGAATTCGGTGGTGCTGTTCTCGGTGACCGATCATGGGATTTCGCGCGTCGATGAATTGACGGTGACGCCAGCGACGGCATCGGTGCCGCCGGCGCCGACCAAGCTGTCGGCCACAGCCAGCGCGGGACAGATCACCCTGTCCTGGACCGGCAGCGCGGGCGCGACGCAGTACCAGATCTACCGGGGCACGATGTCCGACGGCGAAGACAACACGCCGATCGCCATCACCAACGGTGCAACCACCACTCACGTCGACGCGGGAATGGCCGGCGGCACGACATATTTCTACAACGTCTCTGCGACGAACAGCGTCGGCGTATCCGCGGATTCGAACGAGGTCGCGGTGGTCTTCGGCATGTAGGCAAACAAACCGCGACGGTTTTGAGGGAGACCTTCCACTTTCATTGATGGCGAAACTGACCCGTTCGCTGACTCTGCGCGTTTGGGCCGCTCTTCCCGCCGCGGCGTGTTTTTGCCTGGCGGTCTCTGGTGCCGCCTGCGATGGAGGCACGGGCCGCGGGCGGCAATAACCCCGCGCCGATCAATTCAAACCACGACGCCGCGCCCACCAGCGACGGCCCGCCCGCCATCACCGACGCGCAGCCGATCAGCGAAGCCGGCCAGATGGGCGTCATCGCGCCCGGCGTTGGCCAGGACAGGCCGTCGCCATCCAAACCGACCGTCGGCGTGTACATGGGCAAAGCCCAGCGCGACATCACGTTCAGCGCGGGCTCGCTGGATCCCGCGGCCAAACAAGGACATGGCGCCCAGGACTTTTCCCAATGTCTTTACGCCTTTGACGGCGCCGGGCAATAAGACGGCGCCACACTCAACGCGGTCAGAAACTGCGAGTCACTCGGATGTCGTCATCGATGCGCAAAACCCCCGGCGTGGTCCGCACAATGTCGATGGCCAGCGTGCGTTCAGTGTACGTCTCGACCCAGCCGGTCAGCATCACCACGCCAGCGGAGCTGGCGATGCGAATGTCCCGCGACTGAAAGATCCAGTCACGGTCGAGGCGAGCATGAATGGCGGCGGTCAACTGTTCGTCCGTCGGTTGTGGCGCGCCCGGCGGCAACGCCACAACCGGCGGTAGCGTTTCGCGCATGCCGCACCCAATACCGCCACCGAGCGGCGCCGCTGCCTCCAACAGCCACAAACAAGCAGTCGTTCGCGAGAATCTGGCGAATCCCATGGTGGGCCACTCATTTTTTAGCCTAGCGTGGGGAAGCGGACCAGCGGTGACAAATATGCTTCCTGGTGCTCATGGTCCCACGACGGCCGTAACCATTTCCTGGCGGGCCGTTGCATTCTCTGCGTTCTGACGCTGTCGCGCGCGGCGAATCAAAGCCAGCGCTTTTTCGGCGTCTTTTTGCGCCCGGGCCAGAGTCGCCCGCTCGCGGTCGGGGTACTTCGGCGTGCGCTGGCCGTAAGCAAATTCATCTTTGGCATTACACAAAAGCTGTGCAGCCTCTGGCGAATTGACGGTGGCGCCTTCGGACTCGGCCTGGTGAACCACGCCGTCGAAAGCCTGTTGCTGGCCGGCGGAGACCACGACAGGCGGCACCGTGGCGCAGCCGAAGACCGACAGCAGCACAGAAACCATGCCTAGTTTCAAAGCGCTTTTCATCATCACCATATCCCCTCCCCCGCGGTCGTTAATTAAAGAAAGGTATCAATAGTCGTGCCAGCTGAAAGGGGACGAAGCAGCCGCGCGAACCCGCGGCTTTCGTGCGCGAGCCGAGCTGCTGCACCCAACATTGGTTCCCGCCGGTAACCGGCCGTCACCCGCCGGCTACGGGATTGCCCGTGTGCCCGCGTGATTGCGGCCCGTTCTACTGGCACAACGATTGCGATAAACGCTGCCGACGATGATCGACGTGGGGCAGACTGTGGGGAATTACAACGTCACGGCCAAGCTGGGCCAGGGCGGAATGGGCGTGGTGTTTTTAGCCGAGCACCCGATCATTGGCAGCAAAGTGGCACTGAAGGCGATCAGCCCGCAATTCGCTCACAACAACGAAGTGATCTCTCGCTTTGTCAATGAAGCGAAATCGGTGAACCAGATTGGCCACAACCACATCGTGGATATCACCGACTTTGGCTCGACCCCCGCGCGCGACTTTTACTTCATCATGGAATATTTGCAGGGCGAGACGCTGGCCGCCCTGATTCGCCACGAAGGCGCCCTGCCGGTGCATCGCGCGTTGAACATCGCGGCGCAGATCGCCGATGCGTTGCAAGCGTCGCACGAACACGGGGTCATCCACCGCGATCTCAAGCCCGACAATATTTATTTGATCGCCCGGGACGGCGTCGACGATTTCGTGAAGGTCCTGGACTTTGGCATCGCCAAGTTGATTACCCACGCGCCGCGGGAAAACAACAGCACCCGCGCCGGCTCGTTCATCGGCACGCCGTTCTACATGTCGCCCGAACAATGCGAGGGAAAGACGGACATCGATCACCGGGCCGACATCTATGCCCTGGGCGTGATCTTGTTCGAGATGCTGACCGGCATGGTTCCCTTCACCGGCGACGGCTATGGAGAGATCCTGGTCAAGCACATGATGGTGCAGGCGCCGCCAGCGCGCAGCATCGTGCCGGACCTACCGGCCGAGATCGACGCCATCGTGTTTCGCGCCTTGAGCAAGAATCCCGGTCAACGCTTTCAAACCATGACCGAGTTTCGCGCCGCCTTGCTGGACCCGGCGCGGTATGCCTCGCGGCGGCAGCGGGGCGGCCGCCGGCGGCCCTTTCGCGCCATAGCGCTGGGGTTGATAGGCGTGACCGCGTTGGTGGCCGCGGTGGCGATCGGCGCGCCGCTATTGAAGGGGCCGATCGCCGCGCACCTCGCGGCGAAGGCGGCCCGCGCGCCCGCCGCGGCGCCCACGAACGTCAATTCCGATCCGGCGAAGGCGAAGGTGATGCGCGCCAACGACGGCGTGCTGGGCGCAACGTCGCCTCCCACCCAGGTGCCGTCCAGCGACACGCCGTCCGAACGTGTCAGGCGCCAGGATGACCAGAAGACCACGATGACAACCGCCGCGACGACCGCCGCGCGGCCTGCGGCAACAACGGCTCGCGCCGCGCGCCGGGCGCCGCGGGTGCACGTCGATGAACCGTCTCTGTCGGCTCGGCCGCCAGCGTCCCCGTTGACCGGCGACCCGTACGATCCCGACGACGACGGCGTCCTGGCGCCGTCCATTCAATAGCCACAAACGCAACGATCAGGGGCTGACCGACTGTTCCCAGAAGGTGACCTGACCGTCGCGGTTGGCGACAAACGAGACGCCACCGTCGTGCGAGATGACGATGGCCAGGCCGCCCGGATGATCATGGACAAAACGATAGGCCGCACGGTGCCGGGTGCCGACATTTTCAAAGTCGTCCGGCTCGCGCTGGCTTCCTTCCGTGTCCAGCGAGCGCCAAACCTGGTCAGGTACCGGCAGTTCGGCCGAGACTTCGGCGCCATAACCCAGCACGGCGAACTGTTTGTCCAGCACCACGGCGCCGTCGACGGCCGCCAGGTTCGCCACCAGGCGGCTCCATTCGAAGACCGCGTCTTCCAGCTTTCCCAGGTCCGGGCTGGCGTCGAGGGCAAAGTCCGACCAGCCGACCGAAGCCTTCGACGTGGCGCCGGCGACGTTTTCCAGAATTTGAAACAGCAGCGTGCGAAAGCGCTGCGAGGGTTCGTCGTGCTGAAAGCGATATTTCAGGCGCAAGCCGCCTTTGCTGTAGGCGCCAACGTCCGCCGGTGAATTCACCACCAGGATCATCCCGCCGTTGCGCGCGCCGCGAACCAGTTGGATAGCCCGGCGAAGCATGTGCTGTCCCACGCGGCCCACCAACGAATGGTCGGCGGCCGTCGGCGACGACGTCAGTTGTTGGCGAGCGGCGTGTTCGCTGCGCACCTGCTCGCGCTCGCGCGCGAACATCGCCGCCAGCCAATCCGATTCGAATACGTCCATCATCGCGTTGACCAGCACGCCCCGTTGCAGCGCGCCCACCAGCTTGCCGGCGCAGCGGACCGCCAGATGGCCGGGGCCAGTGACGTGGATGATCGGTTCGTAGGTCCAGTTCGGAACCAGGCTGCGCCCGCCCCAGGTCGGCGCCAACCATGCCGGGCCGGAATGCGCCAGGCCCCAGATGCGCAGCTTGCCGTGTTCGACTTGGGCGCCGATCAGCGAGGTTTCGAATTGCGCCGATGGGCTCAAGCGCCGCAGTTCGTCCGCGTGCAAGGCGCGGCTTTGATCAAAGCGCAGGCGCAGCACGCCTTTGTTGGGCGCGCCGGCCTCGGGCAGTTGCGCGGCCTGCATCAGCAGCAGCCGAAAGCGCGTGGGCCGGGTTTCTTCCGAGGTCAGCGACGCCTGAAAGGCCACCGACAGCGCCTCGCCCAGAAGCCGCCGCGGCAGCGACAGCGTGCGCCCCTCTGGCCAATGCTCCTCGATATAGCGCGCCAGGTCCGGCGGATACGTGTGTGCCGCTCCCATGCCGTGAGCATGGCTCAGGTTCCCGGTTTGCGCCGACGAGATTATCGCCGGCGACGGCAATCGAAATCCCGTGACGACGTCCTTCCCCGGTTCGTCCGCCGATGATAGAACACGCGTCGCATTCGGGCCCATAGCTCAGCTGGTAGAGCAGGGGACTTTTAATCCTCTGGTCGTAGGTTCGATCCCTACTGGGCTCACTGAGATTGACCCCCGCTGATCGACCGGGCGCTACCCGCCCTCGATCTCGGGCGGGTTGGGATAGCGTCGATCGATCTCGGCCATCGCCTCGAGCAGCGACCAGCCTTCGCGCCGCAGCCGCCACAATTCATTGAGGCGCTGATCCTGCCTGAGCTGTTCATCTAGCGCGCGCAACGCCCGCAACCGTTCATCCGATACCCGCACCTGTTCATCGATCACCTCGACCACCTCCTGTCGCTTGAGCCGCTCGCCCTCTTTCTTTCGCAACAGCGCCCGCTCTGCCGCCGCCCGCGCCCTGCCCTCATCGGCTCGCTGGCGCGCCTCCCGCCGCTCCTCCGCCGTCAGCTCTCCATCATCAATGAGAGGCAGCAAAGCCAGCAGTGAAAGGTTGCGTCCCATCGTTCACTCGTCGTCCGATGAACTGATTATATGTTCAGGTACACCGACGTCAAGAACCCGGTGCGTGCCGGCGGCAAATCCTTGCGCTTCGCCGAGCGATTCCCTATACGTTGTCCCCTCCTCGCCGGACCCCATCGTCTAGCCCGGCCCAGGACAATGCCCTTTCAAGGCATGAACGCGGGTTCGAATCCCGCTGGGGTCGCTACTTAACTAAGCGTAGTAACAGGTGCTTTCTGATTCGCGATCCGTGAAGTGCCGTCAGAGTGCCGTGGATTCGCAGGCGCTTCGAGCATCCGGATCCAGTCCGCGCCGGCCCCGGGAGAGAGGTGGGCGTAGCGCATCGTCATCGCGATCGTCGAGTGTCCCATCCACTGTTGCACCTGGATGATCGGGACGCCCGCCATCGCCGCCTGCGAGCCGAACGAGTGCCGGAGATCGTGCCAGCGCAGCCGCCGCAGCCCCGCTCGCCGGCTGACCATCCAGAAGCGCTCGTGAAGCTGATCGAGCGTCAGGACTGATCCGTCCGGGTTGCAGAACACGCGATCGCTGCGGAGGTGTTTGATCTTCCGCAGCGCCGCCTCGAGCTTGGCCGTGAGCGGCACCTTCCGCTCCCGTCCGCTCTTGGTCGGTCCGACGATCCCGCGGGTCGACGATCGCCTGAACACAACCAGGTGGTTGTGCCAGTCAAGATCTCCCCACGCGAGCGCCAGCTGCTCTCCCGCCCTTGCGCCGGTGTGGACCGCGAACATGAGGAGCGCGCGCTCCTCCTCGTCGCGGCAGGCAGCGAGCAGCCGCTCCGTCTCTTCCCACGTGAAGAAGTCCCACGATGACTCGGGGACCTTCACGCGCGGCAGATCCGGAATGGCCGGGATCTCGCCCCACTCCTTCGCAGAGGCGAGGATCCGCCTCAGCGTCGCCCGGACGTTCTTGATCGTCTTCTCCGCCAGAGCCTTCTTGTCTGGCAGCTTGGTGCGAAGACGCGCGAACAGTCGGGCGACCACCTCGCCGCTGATCCTGTCGAGTCGCAACCGCCCCAGCACCGGGAGGAGGTGGACCCGAACATGGATCTCCTTCTCGCGGATCGAGGTCGGACGATTGCCGACAGACTTCGGATAGGTGGAGAGCCAGCGCTCGGACACGAACTCTTGGAAAGTGGGTGCCTCCTTCTTGCCGTAGGTTCCCGCAAGCAACGAGGCGCGCAGATCTCGTTCGTACTGCTCCGCGCCTCGGAATGAATGGGCGGGAGAGGTCTTGCGGATCCTCTCTCGCCTCCCGTCTGAATGCTGGAGGTCGATGTCGACCACCCAGCTCGTCGTCACCGCGCCCGTCTTGCGGTCGCGGTACGTGCGTCGCCTCACGCTCATGTCATCTCCTGCTTGAACGCGGGGCGCGACCATGGCCGTCAGCCATCCACGCTAGCACGCTGTCGCGATCGATCCGCACCTTCCGACCGATGCGCCGCACGCCCGGGATGTCGCCGCGGGAGATGGCTTCGTAGACCGAGCGGCGCCGGACCCGGAGCATCTTGGCGAGCTCGTCGGGCGTGAGCACCATCGGTAGGACGGGATCGGCGGCGCTGGCCGCTGGGGCGGCCACCGCCAGATCCGAACGGCCGGTGCGACCCGAACGCCGCATCTCGCGGGAGTCTTCGATGATCGTCGCTTCGTTCACGGCCTGTTAGATCACTCGGGCGGCCGGATTCGGCGTTGCGGCTGAACACGGGGCCATCAGCTACGCGAGCCCGCCAGGGCGACGCCGTGATTCAGCCTCCCAAGTTGCCGCGGCCTGCGTCCTCGCCGGCTCGCGTCATCTCAGCGCTCGAGCAACCACGCTGCGCCGATCGCGCAAAAGGAGGACGGAGCGAGATCTCAAGATCAGCTATGCAGCCTTGAGATCGCCGGCCACCTCGGCAGTGACGATCGGTCCCTCGTCACGACTGAACTCGCGGAAGTCGTGGAAGACTACGCGTTGACCTTCGGCTCGGGCCCAAACGGAAAGCTTCTTCTTCAAGAGAAGGAACAGATTTCTGTCGGCGGTGCTCATGAGCACCTGCTTCGACTTCGCGACCCGTCGAACGACGTCGATAAAGTTGAGGATGTTGACGTCGTCCAGGTTCTGCACGGGCTCGTCGAGCATGATGAATCCTACTCGGTCGAGGGTGGCGGTAACCGCAAGTCCGAGAAAGATCGCTAGGGCCGCGCAATTCAACTGTCCGGTCGAACTATATAGGTGTGGTTCCACAACTCGATCGAGCCGGGCGTCGTTCAAGCCGAGGCTCCCACCCTCGTCGACCACAATCCGATTGAGATGCCGATAAGGGCTCAGCCCCGCCAGAATGCTATCAATTGCCTGCTGGAAGCGGCGCCGCGCCACCTGACCTTCATTTTCTATGTCGGTTCGGACATGCGCACGAATCGTCTCCAAGCTCTTGAGGGCCATTTCGAGACGACCGATATCCGTCTCACAACTTTCGATCTCGTGAACAATGTTCTGCAGCTCCGACTCGATCGTGGGCAATTCGTCGACGCCGGCTGCTTTCTGAATGGCATCCAGAATCTCCCTTGCGGCCCCCAACCACGACGAACGGATCCGTATCTTCTTGCTGCACTCGCCGACCACGTCATGTAGCGCCTGAACTGGCTCGCCACCCGTGTTCGAAAGCAGAGTCTTGGCCTCGGAGAGCGCGCGTGCTTCATCGTTCTGCACGCCCGCCAGGTCCGCGCCCGTCCGTCGGATTTCGGACTCGAGCGTGGCGCGCCGCTGTGCAAACTCCTCGGCGCGACTCCGTGCCTCGGAAAGCGACCGCTGTTTTGCGGCAACCTCAGCTAGCACGCGTTCTAGTCGAGATCGTGCCTCCGAGAGTTGCGCACGCAAGGTGTCCTCATCAGTGTCGCTTATGGGCGAAACAGCCACGCGCGCATCAGAAGCGAGGAGCGCGCGGGTCCGCTCCACACGTTCCTCTAACTGTTTCGTTCTTCCTCTAGAAGAGGTCTCGCGCTCCGCGCAGTCGGCCAGAGTCCTCTCCAGTTCGTCTACGCGAGCACGGCCTATCTCGATCTCACCCGTCAGCTGCGCCAGCCGGTCCGCCGACGCCTCCACGGGCGGGCTATCGAGTGAGGCCAGCGATGCATCACAAGCGGCTATCTCGACGGTGAGAGCCCGGCTCTCCGCGCCGATCAGCTCCACCTGACGTTCCGCATTCGCAGCTCGCTCGGCCGCGGCCTCAGCGACACGCGTTGCTTCGGCGATGCTCTCGTTACCTTCGATGTCGTCGGCAGGAAGCGTGGCTGTGCGCCCCACGTTATCGCGCAGGTCCTCTTCAGAAGCGTGGCCGTGACCACACAACGGGCATCGTTCAGGGTCGCCATGAGCAGCGCCTGCGTGCAAGGCTTCGCGGACGTCGTGAAGCGCCGCCATCAGGCGAGCGGTTGCATCACCCAGCTGTCGTTGAACCCGCAAACGCTCGGCAGTCTGGAGCGTCTCTTGCTGCGCGGCCAAAGCCTCAGCTCGTGCAGTTGCGGCGCGCGCGATCACGTCCTGGAGAGCGACCTCGAGGTGGGTCCGTCGCAACTGGACAGTCTCCCTTTCCTTTCGCGTCGCCAGAGCACGAGCGTATGTTCCAGCCGTCGCAGTTGCTGCCGCCAGCGATTGTCGCGACTCGACGAGTTGTCTGTGAGCGCTCGCTCGAATGCCCTCGACTTCCGCAATCGCGGTCTTGAGAACGCTAAGATCGGCAAGAAGTCGCTCGACCTCGGCCTCCCGTAACCGGCGCTGCTCCACCAAGGCGCGTAGCGACGCGGTCTCGCGTTGTCTACCGATCAAGGTCGTCTCTACCTGCTCCAACTTTTGTCGATCGTCGAGGACCTTGGCGTGGCCTTTGGATAGGCTATCGAGCTCGGTCAAGATCGCTGCTTCTGCCTTCCCAACTGATTCGAGCTCTGCTGTCAGGCGCAGGCGTTCACTTTCTGCTCGAGCACGGAGGTCTCGAAGAAGCGGGAGCCGTTCAGCAAGGCGTGTCGCAGCGTCACCTCGTGCGCGAAGCGCCCGGATCTCCTCTTCCGCCGAGCTCACATGAGAGTGCATGACCGCCACCGCTCCGGCAGTAGTCGACGGCAATTCGGTTCCGAAATGCTCCGCGGCACGCGCTCGGTGAGTGACCAGTGCTTGCCCTTGCAACAGGAAGGCCCTTTGTCGCTCCTCCAGTTCCGTCCGTCGCGTGCGTGCCGCGGCGAGGACCTCGCTATCCCGCCGCACTCGGATCGCGATGTCCCTCAGCGTGTTGTCCACATTTCTCTCAAAACGCTCAACGAATGGAATTCCGGACAGCGCAGCGATCAAGCTAGAGCGTCGATCCTGCGGACCCTTAATCAGATCTCGCATCTCCTCCTGAGCCAGGTATATGCAACGTCGCACGACGTCGGGGATGTCCGACGGGCGAGCGAACACAGACGAATCTCGAACCAGGTGGTCCGCCGGAGAGTAGCGAACGTCCTGAAATACCGCCGCGTTCCTGTCTCGCGTTAACCGCGTGGACCCGAAGAAAAGGTCTACCTGTGGGCGACCAGGCGCCCACAAGTTGAACAGAGCCCGATCTCCGTCCTGTCCAAGGCGCCAAGCATCACCAAATAGCGCCCAGTCGATCGCGTCGAAGACCGTGGTTTTTCCCAAGCCATTCGATCCGCCAAATACCGTTATTTGACCGCAGTCGAGGTTTAGATCTTTCGGAACACCCCTGAACTGCTTGATGTTTATCGACGTCAATGCCAGATCGACGGCGTCCACGGCGGTCATGGCAGAACTGCTCCCGACAACGCGGCAATAAGCGCGTCCACCTCCGCAGCTGGCCGCTTGATGCGAAGCAACACCTCAAGGGAGTCGCGCAGTGGACCAGACGCGATTCGGTCGAGCGCTCCTCGCAGAGGATCGGTTCGTTTCTCTCCCGCCGGATCACCGGACAGGTCGCCCGTCACGGGAGCAAAGAAGGGCGGGAACGCTTCGCCTTGAACAAGCGCGATCTTTCGACTCCTTGAAAGATCGCGATTTATCCGGTCGACGTGGCCAATGGCGGTTGACGGGTCACCATGGAGTGCGACAACGAGGACGACATTCCAGAGTTCATCGTCGCGAAGCGTAGCGGTCCCGTCGAGCGCGTCGTACGCCGCGCGCATTTCCTGGTCAGCGTCGTCCGGCCAAGTCCGAACTAGCCCTACCACAAGGTCGCGAACGCGAACCCATGCGCGATCGGGAGTGTCGACAAGGATGTCGCACGTCTGGGGAGCAACCCCGGTTTTGAGGTCTTCAAGAGCTCCCGTCACGCCGCCATCTCCTCGATGCGATCGTGCAGATCGCCAGATCGCGCCAAGGTCCAGAATTGCTGTCCGACCAACGATGGCACTGTCGGTACCGCGACTTGGGCGGCGTGAATGTGACCGACGGGAGGGACGGTTCCCGCGGACGCAGGCAAGGTTGGAGGTGCCGGCTGCGCGCGAAGGACAATCGTCGGAGTTGCAGAGAACCGACTGCCCGGACTCGGGCGATACCGGGAGATAAACTCCGCGACACCCAACATGCTCCAGCCTAACAAGAAGACCCGCGATCTAGCGCCCACTGCGAGTCGGACGTTCCCCGTCGCTTCGATGGGATCGAGTTGAACGGAAATGCCGCAATCTCGCAGTGTCGCGATAGCCAGGGCAAGCTCGGACACGGCGCCCGGGAGATCGCCCTGGTACAGCAGGTCGAAGTTCTCCCGATGTGGCCAGCAGAGACAATTCCCAGCCGGTGCATGGCTTGCGTGGTTGTCGTGCGTCGTCTGACCACTCTGGATCAGGGCAGAGTCCATAAGATTCGACAGTAGGTTGGCGGATGTCTTCAGCTGTTCCTCGACCGATGGCAAGAGGCCTGCTGGCCCCAGGTGCGCCGTTCCTAGTGCCAATGCCAGTCGGTTAAGCGCGGGCATCAGGCCGCTTCCTGGCGTAGTTACTCATCTTGATCTTCACGGCGCGGGGATATCGACGCTCTGAACGTCGGGGAGGCAGGACCAGACGGGCAATTCTGGCCCGGAGCCGAGCGA
>DATATI010000064.1 GCA_036268875.1 Polyangia bacterium
ATGGCGTTGCCGGCATAGATCGGCCGCTCGAACGTGTCGGGCGAAACCACCTTGATGATTTCCGACACCTGCATCACGTCGAGCAGCGCGGCCACCCGCGGCATCACATTCTTGAATCGCGACGTGGCCGGCGCGACGAAGGCGTCATAGGCCGGCGCCAGCGCCACGATCAGCGCGGCCAGCGGTTCGGCGAGGTCGTGGGCGTAGGCCTCGCCTTCCGCCAGCAACACCTTCTTGACGCCGGCGAGCTTGGCGGCGGCCTCGGCGGCTGCCTTGGTACCCTCGCCGCCGGCGACCAGCACATCGACCTCGGCGCCCAATTGGGCGGCCGCGGTCAGCGCCTTGTTGGTGGAATCCTTCAGGGTGGCGCGATCGTGCTCGGCAATCAGCAGCGTCGTCATCTAGAGAACCCCGGCTTCGTTCTTGAGCTTCGACACCAGTTCCGCGACGTCCTTGACCTTGACGCCCGCCTTGCGGCCCGGCGGTTCGGAGGTCTTGAGGATTTCAAGATGCGGGGCGAGGTCGACACCGTAATCGGCCGCGCTCTTGTCGGCGATCGGCTTCTTCTTCGCCTTCATGATGTTGGGCAGGCTGGCGTAGCGCGGCTCGTTAAGCCGCAGGTCGGTGGTGACGATCGCCGGTCCCTTGAGCTGGACGGTCTGCAGGCCGCCATCGACCTCGCGCGTGACCTTGAAATCGGAGCCGTCGACCTCGAGCTTGGAGGCAAAGGTCGCCTGCGACCAGCCGAGCAGCGCGGCCAGCATCTGGCCGGTCTGGTTGGAATCGTCGTCGATCGCCTGCTTGCCGAGTATGACCAGGCCGGGCTTTTCCTCGTCGACAATGGCCTTGAGGATCTTCGCCACCGCCAGCGGTTCGACCATCCCCTCCGCCTTGACCAGAATGCCGCGATCGGCGCCCATGGCAAGCCCGGTGCGGATGGTCTCGGAGGCCTGGGCGGGGCCGATCGACGCCACCACCACCTCGGTTGCCTTGCCGGCCTCTTTCAGGCGCAAGGCCTCCTCGACGGCGATTTCATCGAATGGATTCATCGACATCTTGACGTTGGCGAGTTCCACGCCCGACCCATCGCTTTTGACCCGGACCTTGACGTTGTAATCGACCACCCGCTTTACCGGCACCAGAACCTTCATCGATCCTCTTTCGCTTGAATTTCAGGTTTGATCAGCATGGGCGCGGAACCTAAAGGTCCCGCCAACCCCGGTCAACGAGCGAAGGCCAAAAATCGCCTCCGGACCGGCGCAATCAGCGGTTCTGGCCGGGCACCCAGAGCACGTCTCCGGCGCCATTCTGGTTCACGGAACGGCTGGCGACGAACAGAAAGTCCGACAGCCGGTTCATATACTGGATCGCCGCCGCGCTGACCGCTTCGTTGGGCTGCGCCGCGAGTTCCACCATGATGCGTTCCGCCCTGCGGCAAATGGTACGCGCCAGATGCAGATGCGCCGCCGCGGGTGTGCCGCCGGGCAGCACGAACGAGGTCAGGGGCGACAGCCGCTCATTCA
>DATATI010000065.1 GCA_036268875.1 Polyangia bacterium
GCCCAATTCGATCACGGCTGGGGCGGCCGGGGGTTTGTCGGCGCGGGCGGAGGCTGGTGGGATTGGCGCCGCGCCTGGGGCTGGAGTGATTTTGGCTGGGGATGGGACGTGGGCGGCTGGGCGTGGGGTGGCCTGCTGGTCGGTGCTTCATTCGGCGTGATCGTCGCCCCCCCGCTGGTCGTCGCGCCGCCGCCGATCTACATAGCGCCGCCGCCGATCATCGTCGGACTTCCGGCGATCGCCCCTCCGCCGATCGCGGCAGCCCCACCGCCACCGGCGGCTCCTCCCCCCGTAGCAGCGGCCCCGCCGCCACCGACCGGCGCGCTGCTCGGCGCGGCGCTGCCGCCGCCGATCGTTGTCCTGCCGCCGCCTGCTATCGTCGTCGCGGCGGCGCCACCGCTCGTTATCGTCGCGCCACCCACTTTCGCGCTCTTTATCGGTCCTCCCGTGCTGGCCTTCGCGGCTATCGGGCCCGGCTGGTGGCATGGTGGCTTCGTCACCGGCGGCTTCGCAACCGTTGGAGCGACGGCGGGAATATCGCATTTCGGCCATCGGGGGTTCGCCGGGGGGCCCGTCGGCTTTCACGGTCGGCCGCCCGGCCTATCCCACTGGGCCTGGGGCGGGGGCTGGCATGGAGGATGGCGCGGCCCGAGCTTTGGCGGCGGTTGGCACGGCGCCGGGGGCGGCTGGCACGGCGCCGGGAGCGGCTGGCACGAGGCCCGGATGGGCGGAGGCGGCTTCGGCGGTGGTCATGGTCATGGTCATTGGCACTGACCCGATCCCAGGAGAGCAGAGATGTCCATCTCAACCCTTCTACGCAGTGTCGCTATAGCGGCCTTGCTTGCCCCTTCGATCGGCTTCGCGCAGTCGGCAGCGCCTGCGGCGGTGGCGCCATTAGGCTCGGCGACGCCTTCCGCCACAACCCAAGCTGCCGTTGACCAGCGGATTCGGATATTGCAGTCGCAACTCGGGATCACCGAGGCGCAGATGCCCCTCTGGTCGGCATTTGCTCAGGCGATGCGCGACAATGCGGCGAGCACGGATGCGCTCTTCAGCCAGCGCGCCGCCAGCGTCTCGGCGATGAGCGCGACCGACAACATGCACTCCTACGCACAGATCGCGCGCGCATACGCCGACAACACTGAGCGCCTCGCGACCGCTTTCGACAGTCTTTATGCGAGCCTCTCGGACACCCAAAAGCAAGCGGCCGATACGCTGTTCCGTCAACAGGCGACCGCCGCCGCCCACCCGCGGACCCGGCGTTGATGCCGGCCAGTCTGCGCTGGCAATCGGGGCGGCTCTCGGCAATGATGCCCAGACTTTTGGGAGGAAGCGATGGCAAAGGGCATTCTGATTGCGGCAATGGATTTCGCGGCGGCGCCCGAGGACGAGTTTCACGACTGGTACGATCTTGAGCACATCCCCGAGCGGCTGCGCGTACCGGGCTTTCTGAACGCGGACCGCTGGATCGGCACGGAAAACCCAAAGATCTCGGTCGCGACCTACGATCTCGACAATATCGGCGTTTTGCACAGCTCGCCTTACCTCGCGGTCGGCGGCGAGAACGGTTCACCCTGGACCAAGCGCACCGCGAAGTTCCGCAAAGGGATCTTGCGTTACGAGGGCGAGCAAGTCTTTCCCGGCGACCGGACGGCGCCACCGGGCGCGTCGGCGCTGTTCATGATCGGGATGAATGTCGCGCCCGAGCACGAGCACGAATTCAACGAATGGTACAACACCGAGCACATCCCCGCCTTGGGTGCAGTGCCCGGCGTCCTGTGCGCGCGCCGCTATCGCGGCACCGGCGGCGCCCAGCGCTATGTGGCCCTCTACCACCTGGACTCGCCCGAGGTGGTGCGCTCGACCGAGTGGAAGAAGGCGGCAGACACTCCGTGGACGCAAAAGATGCGTCCGCATTTCCGCGACATGCTGCGTATCGAGTGCCGCCGCTACACCCGCGCGCAGTAGCCTCAACCCGTTCCCTCCGCCGCGCGCGGGAAGGGAACGGGAGAGGGTTCGCGGATCGGCGATCCGGAGCGGGCGGCCTCTACATCAAGAACACGCCCTTGCCGGTGGTTTGCGTGTCGAACAGGCGGTAGGCTTCTTCGGCCTGATCGAGTTTCCATTGGTGGGTAAACAGGCGGTCGACGTCGACCTTGCGGTCGACCACGAAGCGCGCGCAGTCGGCTTGGCCCTGCCACGAGAAGGTCCAGGAGCCGATGATCGTCAGTTGCTTGCGCAGCATGTCGGGGCTGACGTCGATCGTCACATTGTTGCGTTCGCCGACAAAGGCGACCGTGCCCCACACTTTGGCCGAGCGCACCGCCGCAATGCGGCCCTCGGGCTGGCTAGACGTGTCGAGCGTGAAGTCGGCGCCGCCA
>DATATI010000067.1 GCA_036268875.1 Polyangia bacterium
GTGGAAAGCGGACCTACAGCAGCGGCGTTCGATTGTCGCGACGACGGGCTCAAGCGGTTGTTGCAGCATATCGAGTAGTGGCCACTATTGGCGTCGGTGCCCCGAAGTATCAGGCAAGCCGGCCGCGATATCGCGTGAGCATTCCTCGAGGTCCAATATCACACGCCGCCGATCAGCCCGGCGTCTCACGAGGGCGGTCCCCACGGGAGGAACGTCAATCTCAATATATCTGATACCGGGGTTCGAATAGTAATGCTCCGCCCTCCCGCCAAAGATGACCACTGCCTCACCGGATTCCACGACCGCAAGACATTCCCGGACAGTTCCTACGACAGGCCCTTTGGCAATCGGCCGTCCAGAGGGTGTGTGGTCCGGGAAATGGGTCGCCGCCCACGCCCCCAACTGGTGATTGTCGGGCAATGTCGGCAGAGTCTCGAGCGCCAGCTCCTCCGGATCGATCAAGCTTCTGCCCACCAGCCTGTGTCCGGCGGGCACGACCAGCTTCCGCTTATCCTCGAACAGGACAGCGCATTGAACCAGGCCATCATGGGAAAGTGGAAGTCTGCAAAACGCTGCATCGACCTTGCCCGTGGCAACCGCCGCAAACTGGTCCAGCACCGAAAGTTCTACCCATTCGACATCGATCTGGAACTTGCTCTTGAGATGCCTGACAAAGGGCAAGGTGTATTCATAAAGACCGCCACCGAGGAAACCGATCCGTAGGCGGCTTGTCTGGCCAAGGGCAGTCTTCCTGCAGTCGTCCAGGGTGGCGCGGAGGACCAGGGCAGCGGGTTCCACTCCGAGGCGAAATTTTTCGCCAAGGGGCGTCAACTGAACCCACCTGCTCGTTCTGACGAAGAGCTGCCCCTACCCCTCAGCGCTCACGGGAACAGATCCACTTTCGCTCATGAAAGCTGACCCGTCGGATGCGCGGTTTGTTGGTGAATGAACGCGGCGGCGCGACGAGCGGCAGCGGGGCGCGGAGATCGGCTGCTTTGGCCAGTTTCTTTGTTTGGCGAGAGGGCCGTTTCTTCGCCTCGGCCTAGGTTTCAGATTGCGACGCGCGCAGCGTCGGTCAAGCGAGGAGCGGAGCAACCCGCAGCCACGCGCAGCGCCCTATAGCGAGCATGGCGAGGCTTGCGAGCACCGGACCTTGACCGGCGCGAGCACGACGCGACGCTCGTCGTTGGCCGGGACGTCGAGGCCGATCAGGCTGGGGTGGTTCGCCGCTTCGGGCTGACCGGCGGTGGCGCGGCCGGATCGGGACTTCGCAGGGACGGGCCGTCGATGCGGATGGTGATGCAGTGATGCTGAAGCCGATCGATCAACGCGTCGACCAGCGGCTTCTTGTCGAACAACCCGTACCAGTCCGGCAGATCGAGATTGGTGGTGATGATTGTCGAGACGCGGTTGTAGCGCTGATCCATCAACCGGAAGAACGCGTTCGCCTGTTCCGGCTTGATCGTTAAATAACCGAGTTCATCGATCAGCAACGGCTGCATGCGGCTGAGCTGGGCCATCAGCCTGGTGGTGGTGCGGTCCGCGAGCGAGGCGTAAAGTTCGTCGAACAGGACTTGCGCGTTGTAGAAGCGGCCGCGATGGCCATTGAGGCAGGCCTCGCGCAGCAGCCCGAGCGCCAGGCCGGTTTTGCCGGTGCCGGGCTTGCCGATGAGCAGGACATTGTCGGTCCGTCGCAAGAAGTCCAGGCCGGCCAGGGTCTGGATCTGTGTCTTGCTCACGCCTGGCTGGCGGTCGAAGGGGAAGCTGTCGAGCGACCACCGCCACGGCAGACGCGCCTGCGCGAGACGATAGGCCAGGCTGCGTTCGCGCCGCGCCGCGGCTTCCTGGCCGAGCAGGCGCACCAGCAACTCCGCGGCGGGGATGGCCTCGCGTTCGGCGCGCGCGAGTTCGGCGTCGAGCACCTCGGCCATGCCGTGCAGGCGCAATTGGTCGATCAGGGCGCGCAGCTTGTCACGCATCGTCTGGCTCCGCGGTGCTGAGGGCGAAGAAGTCGCCGCCGACCTGCTTGAGGATGAGGTCTTCCAGGCGCGTGAGGTCGAACAGCCCGTATCGCAGGGCCTGCTCGATGGCGGTGATGAACGGACCGGGCGGGTAGGTGCGCCGCATCTCGATCAGCCGACGCAGTGCCCGCCGGTTGCCCGCGCGGCCGTGCCGCCGGAGTGCCGCGGTATAGCGGTCGAGGCTGTCATGATGGCCGCGCAGCAACGCCTCCTCGGCGGCCGTGCCGCGGCCCTGGCGCACCGGGATGGTGTGGTGGCCGGGCAGGACCTTGCGGGTATCGCGCTGGTCGATCACCCGGCGATGGGTGGCGATCGTGGTGGACTTGTGGCGAACCTCGATTTGGGCCGGCGTCTTGGTGACGGTGACCGATTTGCCGACGTAACGCTCGGGAACGGAATAGCGATTGGTGTCGACCGAGACATAGCCGTGCAGATCGACGACGCGTTCGAGCAACTGATAGACCGGCGGCAGTACGTCGGGCAGCGGAACGAGGTGCGGCTGCTCGATGACGTAGGCGGCCTCGGGTGACATGCCCAGCGCCTGTTTGGGTTTGCGGTTGGCGATGTCGCGGCACCAGGCGAGCGCCTGGCCGTTGAGGTCGTCGAGATCGGCGAAGTTCCGGCCGACGAGAAAATTCGTCTCGACATAGGCGAAGGGCCGTTCGATCCGGCCTTTGCGATCCGGGTTGCCCACCCGGTGCGCGCGGAAGCCGAAGCCGAGCGTGCGGGCGAAGGCGGCCATCTCCGGTGCGATGACGGCGTCGGCCCCCGCGCCGGCGGCGAGCAGCACGGAGGTGTTGTCGATGATGCAGACCGGGCAGACGCCCGCCATGAAGCGCGCCGCCTCGAGCAGGAAGGCGCGCGCCTCGAAACGGGTGAAGCGCGGATAGTATTGGATGAACAGCCGGCGCGAGTGGGCCAGCACCAGGCCGGCACATTGCAGGGTGACAGGCTTGCCGGCCTGTCCGAGCCGCACGCGGTGCGGCGAGGTGTCGTGCTGCATCTCCTGGCCGGGCGCGAAGTCGTATTCGCCGGCGCGTCGCGGCGGGCCGCGCAATTCGGCGTCGCGGACCCAGCGGGTCAAAGTGCTGTAGGGCACCTCCAACCCCTCATCGGCCAGCAATTCGCGCACCCGGACCACGTTGCCGCGGGCGCGGGCGAAGGCGGCCTTCAGCCGGACCAGCGTCGCCTCGTCGCATGGCGGCGGCTCACCACCCGCATCACCGGCCGGCTCACGCAGGATCCGCCGCACAGTATTGCGCGACATCGCCAGCAGGCGGCTGATCTCGCGCAGGCCGTGCCCCTGCGTTCGCAGGCCGCGCACCGCGGCGCGGATCTCGGTCGGGGTCATGCGTGTCCTCCCGCTCAAGCTCTCTGGTCAGGGCGTCGATCGCCGTGCGCAGACGCGGTGCCGCCGCGATCAGCGGCGCCGGCAGCGGGCGCAGCGTGGCGACACGCTTGCGCAGCCGCGCGATCACCGCCTCGAGGCAGCGCAAATCGCCGATGCATTCGCCTTCGGGGCCGGCACGCAGGCGCGCGCCGGCGTGCCTCGCCGTGTTCGCCTGCAACGTATCGATGAACAGGCGCGGGCGGTTGACCATGTGCTCGCGCGCGGTCCGCAGGGTCTGCTGGTAGTGCTCGAACCAGCACTGCAACTCCCGCGTCGACAGCGGCGTCGCGGCCAGCATCGCCAGCAGCCGCTCGGCATGCTCGGAGTTGGCGCGCGCCAACGGGACTATCACCCGGTTCGCCACCCAACTCGACAGATGACCGCCGCGCACCGCCGCCAGCGCCGCATCAGGCAGTCCCGACAGCAATTGCAGCCGCCGGCTGACCCAGCTCACGTCGCGACCGCTCCGTCGCGCCACTTCGTGCCGCGACAATCCGTGCTCGGCCACCAATGCGCGCAGCAGCAGCGCTTCCTCGATGCTGGCGAACGCACGATCCCGCGTCCGCGCCAACAACCTCAGCAGCGCCGTGGTCAGGTCGCAGGACCATTGCTCGACGCCAACCGTGTCGCGGCCGAGACGACGCAGCGCGCCGACCCGGCGATAGCCGTCGATCAGCACCAGCGCTTGCGCGCCGCCACCCTCGCCATCCTGGCTCCCGGGGGCCGCCACCACGATGCACGGCACGATCTGGCCGCACCGCTCGATCGACTCCGCCAACCGCGCCACCGCCCGCGGTTCCACCAACCGGCTGTCGGCGAAGCGCAGCTCCAGGCGGTGCAGATCCAGTTCGATGCGATCACCCGGCATGGCGCCCCCGCTAGCAGGGCGGGCCGCCGGTCCCTATGACGTCCTCTCTTTGCAAGATCGCGCCGGCGTCACTCGTGGTCGTATACCGCGTTGAAATCACGGTCAGTTCGACCGTCCACGCGTCCTTCTTTGCAAGATCGCCACCGGTCCACGGAACCAGCCGGTATGTCCCTGATGCCACGGGAGAAATCGGCGGTGACGCGTCCATCTTTGCAAGACGTGACACCTGCCGATCGCCATCGCGCCGACGCTGCGCCAAGCGGTTGCGTTCGGTGTACTCGGCGTGCGCAGCTCGCCACTTGCGCCAGTAATCGCGGTGATCAGCGGCCCAGACCCGCTGCGCCCGCGCCTGATTGGCGCGGTAATCCTCGTCGCGTCGGCGCTTGTTCCGCTGCCAGCGTCGCCGCCGTTCACGCTGGCAAGCAGCCTGACCGCAATACAGCTGCCCGCGAGACTGCGCGCGCGGTCGGAACGCCTGCTCGCAGGCCGCGCAACGCCGACGCTCCATGCTGACGCCTCCGCACTCTCAGCAAAGCGCGAAGCGTGGACAGCCCGACGCAGACGACAACCACACGTCAGCTCGGCAAGGTCCTCACCGGGTCAATTCAAATGAGCAAACCCGGGTCAATTCTGCTGAGTGCTGAGGTCGCTGCTGTCCGCTGGCGCAGCACGGCTACAGCCGTGATCACCGCAGTGATCGGCCGCAGATCGTGTATGGTCTGCTGTGCACGCGGGTCGGACTGCCGGTCGCGGCCGAGGTGTTCGAGGGCAACATGGCCGACCCGGC
>DATATI010000068.1 GCA_036268875.1 Polyangia bacterium
GTTCATGTTCACGTGTTCGGCCTGCCACGGCAACTACGCCGACGCCGGGCTGGATCCGGTCACCTTCCACGAGGACTACGGCCACCGCAAGAGTCCAAAAGGGCTCGCCTCCGCAACCCAGGGCTTCTTGACCGGCGTGACGTACGCCATGACCAATTTCAACAACACTTTGACGGCCATGATGAACTGCGCCGATGGAGCCGGGAACCTCCTCGACAACTCGGTGGTGTACTCCACCTCCTGCACGAGCGAGTCGCAGACGCACAGTGGCGATGACTACCCAACCTTGGTCGCGGGAAAGGCAGGCGGCCTGCTGAAGACCGACCAGCACATGCGCTTTGCCGGCGGGCCGCCGGGAACGACCGGGGCACCCAACGGCGACAACCAGTCCAAGGTGGCGTACACGTTGCTGACGGCACTGGGGAGGCCTGCGAGTCCCTGGGGGATGGGGGCTTCGCAGGCCACCACCGGCCTCCCGTCGATGCTGGCATAGCGGCCCGACGCCCAGAGGGCGAGAATACGTGCGGCCTCAGCTCGCGGCGCGCATCGACGTTAATTGTCACGCGCGGCTGCTATGTTGCGGCGATGCCCTTCTCACGGGTGGAGTCGGTCCAGCACGAGATCCGTGCACACTATCGAGCGTTACGGGCGATCCGGACGCGCAAGGCGCTGGAGCGGAGCGCCCTGTGGGCTGAAATCGCCGGCGAGGCGCAGCGGGTGCTCGAGGGCGTGGAGCGGGGCGATCGCGCATCGGTGGCCGCGCCAGGGTCGCGCGCGCGAAAGCTGCGGGCGGTTGCTTGGAACATCCAGCGAGGGGCGCGACTAGATGACCTGCGGCGCGCCGTCGCGGCGCCGCCGTTCGCCGATGCCGACCTGTTCTTGCTCAGTGAGGTGGACATCGGCCTCGGGCGTTCGGGCAACCGCAATGTCGCGCGCGAACTGGCCGAGACGCTCGGCATGAGCTACGCATTCGGCGTTTCCTATCTCGCGCTCACCGACGATTTCGGTGATGACGCGGGGGGCGTCGAGAACACGCTGGCGTTGTCGGGCGCGGCCGTCATCTCCCGTCATCCCATCGGGCGCGTCGAGAACATCGATCTCCCCGAGATCCGCGACAAGTTTCACTCTTCGGAAAAGCGCCTTGGCAAGAAGCGCGCCCTGCTGGCGGAGATCGCTCTTCCCGACGGCCCGCTCGTGGTGGCGGCCTGCCACCTCGACTCGAACGCCTCCCCCGGGCAACGCGCGCACCAGCTTACCGGAGTGCTCGACAGCATCGATCGCAGTGGCGTGACCCGCGCGCTGGTGGGGGGCGACTTTAACAGCAGCACGTATGACCTCTCGAGCACGTTCGCGCTGGCCCGAGACATTCTGCACAAATTTCTTGTCACCGGGTTCCGCGCCACCGTCGATCAATATCTGACGCCGGAGAAGCACTACGAGCGGCCGGTGTTCGATCTCCTGCGGGCGCGCCACTTCGCTGTCGAGGGATTCAACGACCGCGCCCTTGGCACCTACTTCTACGACCTCACGGATTCATACGTCCTCGCCCACTCGCAGAAGCAGGTCGGACGATTGCTGACGCGCCTCCTCGTGCGCCTTCTCCGCCCATGGAACGGCTGCGTGCCCGTGCGGCTCGATTGGTTCGCCGGCCGTAACCTCACGCCAGTGGGCGCGACCGTCGAGCGCCCGCGCGCTGCCGTCGATGGACGGCCTCTGTCAGATCACTCGGCGGTCATCGTCGACGTCGCCGTCCAGAAGGCGGAACGTTCCGCCACCGACCAGTAGCGCTCGCTACTCCGCGCGGACAGCAGCAGAGATCCCAGGCTCTCCGCAGCGCGCCCGCCGTTTACCAACAACAGACCGAACGGAAACGAATGCCCCGCCCTCGCGGCGCGAAAATGCCCCGCGGAGGTGGACCATGAGCGGACTCGGTGGACTCAACAAATCACCGGCGGGCGTCGTGCTCGGCCTGGTGCAGCTGCAGCTGCCGACGGTGACGACGCCTGGCGAGCTCGGGGCGCAGACCAAGCGCATCGTCGAGATGGTCGGCAAGGCGCGGCGCAACCTGCCGACGATGGACCTCGTCGTCTTCCCCGAGTACTCGCTGCACGGGCTCTCGATGAGCATCGACCCCGCGCTCATGTGCCGCATGGACGGGCCCGAGGTCGCGGCGTTTCGCGCGGCTTGCCGCGAACAGCGAATCTGGGGCTGCTTCTCGATCATGGAGGCGAACCCGCGCGGCAACCCTTACAACACGGGCTTCATCCTCGACGACGCGGGCGAGCTGCAGCTCTACTACCGCAAGCTGCACCCGTGGGTCCCCGTCGAGCCGTGGGAGCCCGGCGACCTCGGCATCCCCGTGTGCGAGGGCCCGAACGGCAGCCGCCTCGCGCTCATCATCTGCCACGACGGCATGTTCCCCGAGATGGCGCGCGAGTGCGCGTACCAGGGCGCCGAGATCATCCTGCGCACGGCCGGGTACACGGCGCCCATCCGCCACGCGTGGAAGATCACGAATCAGGCGAACGCGTTCCAGAACCTCGCCGTGACGGCATCGGTCTGCCTGTGCGGCTCCGACGGGACGTTCGACTCGATGGGCGAGGGCCAGATCGTGAACTTTGACGGCGTGGCACTTGCCGAGGGCGGCGCGCGCGCCGACGAGATCGTCACGGCGGAGGTGCGGCCCGATCTCGTGCGCGAGGCGCGGCGGCTCTGGGGCGTCGAGAACAACATCTATCAGCTCGGCCATCGCGGCTATGTGGCCGTCGCGGGCGGCGCCGACGATTGCCCTTACACGTACATGCGCGACCTCGTCGCCGGCCGATACCGACTGCCGTGGGAGAGCGAGGTCGTCCACGTCGACGGAACGTCATGCGGCTTCCCGGCGCCGACGCGCAAGTACGCGCCCGCGGCCGCCGCGCCGCTCAAGCGCACGGGGTGACGTCCCGGATCAGTCGGCGGCGCCCCGCACGACCGCTGCAAAATCGTCGAGGATCGCTTTGGCGTCCCGAAGCTTCGCTTCCGCCGACGCTCGATCAATGCAGCAGGCCGAACCGCTTGAGCAGCAGGGCCGCCGCGGCGATCACCAGGGCCGCGGTGGCGAGGTGGCCGAGGAGACGGCGGAACGGAGTGATGGGCTTCGGCTTCGTCTTGCTGGGTGCCGCGCCGGTCACACCGTGGACAGTGGCGCGGAAGCCGCCACGCAGAGAGCTGAGAGTGCCTCCCCCACCGCTTCTGCTACGCCGAGAATGCCCCCGCTTGCGCCTCATGCCTTGTTCATACCACCGGCGGGCGCTACGGGGAGCGCACGAGCGCGGGTAGAACGTATCTGGGAGCTTGCAGTCCAGCGCTCCGAACGATCCTGGAGGAAGGACCGCGCTCTCGGCCAACTCCAAGGAGACGGCCGGACGGCGGCGGGTGACGGCACCAGTAACGCTGGGCGAGGGGCTTCTCGGTGACGTCGTCGCGGAGTGTCTGGCGCGGCATCCCCAGATGAGCGCCGAGAGACAATTTACCTTCACGCCGCGGCGGCATTTGCCGCGCGCACGGCTTGCAACTCGAGCTCGATCTCGACGCGATCACTGACCAGCACGCCCCCGGTCTCGAGGGCCTGGTTCCACTTGAGGCCGAAGTCCTTTCGGTCGAAGGCGCCCTTCGCCGTGAAGCCGACCCGTTCGTTGCCCCAGGGGTCCTTGCCGCGACCGCCGTACTCGACGTCCAGCGCGATGTCGCGCTTGACATCGCGAATGGTCAGCTCTCCGGTCAGGCGGTAGCGCTCTTTCCCGAGCGTCTCGATCGCCGTGCTGCGAAACCGGATCTGGGGAAAATGCTCGACGTCGAAGAAGTCGGCCGACCTCAAGTGATCGTCGCGCTGGGCCGTGCCGGTGTCGATGCTGGAGGCATCGATCGTGGCTTCCACGACCGAGCGGGCGAGGTCGCTTTCGTCGAGCTCGATGTTCCCGCTGAACTTCCCGAAGCGGCCTCGGACCTTCGAGACCACCATGTGGCGAACCGAGAAGCTGATGTCTGAGTGAACGGTGTCGAGGTTCCAGTGATTGGTCGGCATTGACGTGTCCTCCTGCTACAACACATACAACCGTTCCAGCATTGGGACTAGACAGGAAGATCTAGACTATCTGTTCCCATGGTAGAACAATCTGCGGTCATGGACTTGAACGAGATGCTGGTGTTCGCGCGCGTCGCTCTGACCGGGAGTTTCACGACCGCGGCGGCCGACCTCGGGATGCCGAAGTCGACGGTCAGCCGGAAGGTCACCGAGTTGGAGGCCCGTCTCAAGGCGCGCCTCCTCAATCGCACCACCCGAAAGGTGAGCCTGACCGACGTCGGCCGGACCTACTACGACTACTGCGCCCGCGTGGTGGCCGAGATCGAAGACGCCGAGCGCGCCGTCACTAATCTCCAAGAGATGCCGCGCGGCTTGCTGCGCGTGACCACGGGACCGAACGTCGCTTTCTTGACCCCGATTCTGAATGACTACATGAGGCGCTATCCGGAGGTGCGGGTCGAGATCTTCTGCACCGGACGCACTGTCGACCTGATCGAGGAGCGGTTCGACGTCGCGATCCGGGCAGGCGTGCTCGGCGACTCGACGCTGATCGCACGCAGCCTCGGCAAAGTGAGGTGGTTCCTGGTCGGCGCGCCGGCGTATCTCAAGAAACACGGACGCCCGCGAGCGATCGACGATCTAAAGCAGCACGACTGCATCATGTTCGGCACGGCCTCGAGCGGCGCGGCGCTACGTCTCCAGAGAGGCGACAGGGCGGCGCATGTCGAGCCGCCCGCGCGCTTCATGGTGAACGACTTCGATCTCGTCCACGCCGCTGCGCTGGCGGGCTTGGGCGTCGCGCTCCTCCCCGCCTACTTTTGCCTGGACGACATTCGCACGAAGCGGCTCGAACGCGTACTCGGCGATTGGGAAGCACCGCCGGTGCCGGTCCACGTCGTGTACCCGGGCGCGCGCTACGTCTCGCCTAAGGTGAAGACCTTCGTCGACCATCTGCAGGAGCGCACGACGCCGCCGCCGTGGGAAGTCGGCCCCATGCCGTGAGCTGTCAGCTTGGCCGTGCTCCGCTCATCCCGCCAAGCCATGGTGCGGCGCCGCCATCGAGTTCGTCACCCGGCCCTTCGCCGCTTCGCGCCCATTCACTTCTGGTTGCGCGAGATCTAGATCGCGGCCGCCGCCGCCTTGAGAGCTTCTGCCGCGCCCGACGTCAGGCCGTCGCCGTGGCAGGGGACGAGGCGGGCCAACCCCGGCAGATCGGCCCACTCGGCGAGTTGCCGCTTGAGCGCGCCCTTGTCCTTGATGAACATCATCTTGAAGACGGGCACGATCTTCGGGCCCCCGCCGAAACCCATGAGGCGTGGAAGCAGGCCGAGGGAGTCCTTCGGATTGTTCTGGAGCACGTCGGAGACGAGGAGGCTCACCCGCCGTCCACCGTCGCTCTTGACGATGACGGCCGGCTCGCCGGTCTTCGCGCCCGCGACGGGCATGACCTCGACCGTCGGGTCAGGCGGGACGTCCTCGAGCATGCCCGCGATGTCGGCGCGCGCGCGCAGCTTCGCCTCGCATTGCTTCGGGCCGTAGACCTTGAGCCCGAGCTTCTCGGCGAACGCGCGCGCGTCGATCATGTGCTGGTCGTGCGTGACGACGAGGATCGACGGGCGTCCCCAGGCCGTCACCTCGGCGAGCAGCTTCTCCTCGAGAGGGATCGCCATCCCGAAGAACATCAGCGTCCCGTCCGACCGCTTGATGATGAACATCCGTCGCTTGAAGGGAATGCCGGGCACATCCCCCTGGACGGCCCAGAGGTTGTCCTCGAGCTTCTCGATCGGATCGTGACGCGTGACGGTCCAGGGGCGCGGTGGCTTCGGCATGGATCCTCCTTCCGTGTTGAGTACCACGCCTTCGATCGACGCCGGCGGATTGCTGATGCGCTCGCGTCGTGGCGCAGTCGTCCACGCCAGCATGGTCTAGCTGGCCGCCAAGGAGAAGCCGGGCAAGGAGAGATGACGTCCTCGATGCTGGCGCGTCGGACCGTGATCGGGCAGGCGATTCTCAAGACGGTCGACAAGGCGATGGAAACCGCGGGCGGTGTGGGCTTCTTCCGCGAGACCGGCCTCGAGCGCCTGTTCCGCGACGTCCAGGCCTCGCGGTGCCAACCCGCGCCCGAAAAGACGCAGACGCGCCTCACGGGCCGCGTCCCCCTCGGTCTGGACATCGACGGATAACGCCCAGAGCGTTCAAGGGACGAACAAGAGCCGGCGGTCGTTATTGAGCGACGTGGTAGAGGATTGAAAGTTCGATACGGGCGTTCCGCGCGCGGCCGCCCGCGGTCGCGTTGTCGGCGACGGGTTGCTCCCGGCCTTTCCCGTCAACGTTCAGGCGCTTTGGATCGATACCCCGCGTGACCAGCGCCCAGTAAACAGCGTTGGCCCGCGCCAGGGAGAGCGCCGCCAGTTCCTTCGGCGCTCCCTGGTCGTCGGTGAAGCCCGCTATTTGGACCGGATAGCTCGGGTAATTGGCGAGAAGCTCTTTGACTGAATCCAGTGTCTTCGCGCCCTCCGGCAAAAGTACGGACTGCTTGTCGGCGAACAGCCCGCCCAGAACCACGACCAACCGCTGCAGATCCCCTGCTCGTTCAAGGCGCAGTTTCACACCAGAAAGGGCGCTGGCGTCGGCTTCCAGTGCAGCGTCGCGCGCGCGATTGGCGACGAGCTCCGCGGTTCTCTCGTATTGCGGCCGGGCCACCGCGATGCCGCCATCTGCTTCGGACTGGGCAAGCGCGGTCCGCGCCAGCGCCTCATCCCAGCGACCGGCGTCGAACTCTTTGTGGGCCTCCTGCAGCATGTTGGTGGCCGCGACGTACTTGACCTTGGCATAGCGCGGGGCCTGGACCGTCTCGGCAGTTCGAATCGCCAGTTCGGCGCGACGGATCCCGTCCAGGGCCTCCGCCCGTCGCTGCTGCGATGACAGCTGGTCCGCCAACTTCTGCCGTTCGCTCACGGCCTGTTGTTTGGCGCTGGCCATTTGTTCGGTCATCGTCTTCCGTTCCTGCGCGGCCGCTGCCTTCGTCGCCCGGAGCTTCTCCAGCAGGTCCACGCCTTCCCTGACGATTGCCAGCTGATCTTCCAGCCGGGCGTCCTCGTCCCTGACGATGGCCAGCTTGTCGTCAAGCTGTGCGCTTTGGCTCTGGGCATACTCGGCCTGCAAGATTGCCAGCGCCGTTTTCATCTTGATCTGCCCCAGCAAGGCGTCTCGCCGGGCAGCGTAAGTATCTCGTCGATCCCACGCTGCGTGCGCGCGCAGCAAAAGATCGTCAGCTTCCGCCAGGAGATCGAACGCGCGGCGATCGGCATCCCTCAGCGTGGGATCGGCGCGCAGCTTCTCCAGCGCCACCAATTCGACCGGTCGGGGGCGGGCGGCGCAACCCAGCGTTGCGAGCACCGGGATGGCCAGAACCAGCAACGAACACTTCTTTTCCGACATCCTGCGCGCAGTCTACCTGAACCCGCTCAGCCGCCGAAAATCAGCGCTATTCCCCGGGTTTTCTGGCTTCGGTCGGACTGCCAAAACAAAGTTACAAAGGTTTTTCGTGTGCGAAATCACCTGTTAACCAAAGCCCCCTAGAGTGGCTGTAAGGAAATCGGAGGCCAGCCATGTGGGAGCAATACAAAAAAACGTTCGGCAGCATGCAGGCATTCATCGTCCTCGTCGCGATCGCTCTCTATTTCGGATTGGGCCGGTCCGTGGCCACGGCTTCGGGATTTTTCTTGATGATGCAGGTGGGAGCAGTGTTCGGGGCGATGTGGGCCGCCAGACTGAGGCGGCGAGCCAATCCGCCAGCGTGGTGATGCGAGTGGTCCAACGTCAACCAACAGGTGAGAGGTAAAAAAAGACATGTTCAAAATCCGTAACGTGAAACAACGACGCTGGCTGGCGGCCATGGTTTTGACCGTGACGCTGGTCGGAGCGTCAGCCACTCAGGCATTCGCCGACGACCCGGTGCCCGACAAGACCGGTGGGTTCCAGACCACGCCGACCGCTTTCTCGGTGCCTGGCTATACCAAGCCCGTGCCGGAGAAGGCGACCACCAAGGATCTGGCGGTCGCCGTCGACGCCGTGGCGCAATCCGCATCGCACAGCATCTACTCGATCAACTTCGTGTGGACCCTGGTGGCGGGCTTTCTGGTTATGTTCATGCAGGCGGGATTCGCTCTGGTCGAAACCGGCCTGATTCGCGCGAAGAACGCTTCCCACACGTTCTCGATGAACTTCATGGTGTACGGGCTGGGCATGCTGGGCTTCTTCGTCTGCGGCTTCGCCTTCATGTGCGGCGGCCTCAACGGAACGGCCATCGGCGGCCCAGCGTCGCTGGGAGGAACGCCGACGCTGCATTCGATGTTGACCATCGGATCGGCGATGAACGGTGACCACGGCTGGGGCCTCATCGGCACCACCGGCTTCTTCCTGACCGGCAATGGCTATGACGCCAGCGTCGTCGTCCTGTTCTTGTTCATGATGGTCTTCATGGACACCACGGCCACCATCGTCACCGGCGCCTGCGCCGAGCGGTGGAGCTTCAAGAGCTTCTTCATCTTCAGCATCATCGTCGGTGCCTTCATCTACCCGGTGTTCGGCTGTTGGGTGTGGGGCGGCGGCTGGCTGGCGCAGATCGGCTATCGGTTGGGTCTGGGCCACGGGGCGGTCGACTACGCTGGATCGGGCGTCGTGCACTTGCAAGGTGGCGCGCTGGCTTTCATCACGGCGCTGCTCATCGGGCCGCGCATCGGCAAGTACGACGCCGACGGCAAGGTCAACCCGATCCTTCCGCACGACATCCCGATGGTGCAGGTGGGCACGTTCATCCTGGCCTTCGGCTGGTTCGGCTTCAACGCCGGCAGCTCGCTGGCCGGTTCTGACGGCCGCATCGGCATCGTCGCCGCCAACACGATGATCGCCGGCATGTCGGCGACCATCTCGGGCGTCATCTATATGTGGACCCGCTATGGCAAGCCTGACCCCAGCATGATGTGCAACAGCATGCTGGCCGGCCTGGTGGCCATCACGTCGCCGTGCGCATTCGTCACGCCGGTGGGCGCGTTCATCATCGGCGCCGTCGCCGGTGTGCTGGTCGTGGTCAGCGTGTTCTTCTTCGACAAGGTGAAGATCGACGATCCGGTCGGCGCCATCAGCGTTCACGGCGTCAACGGCGCCTGGGGCCTGATCGCTGTCGGCTTGTTCTCCGACGGCAGCTACGGTCAGGGTTGGAACGGCGTCGGCGCCACCGATTACCTGGGCGTCGCGGGCAAGGGAGTCGCCGGCCTGTTCTACGGCGACTCGAAGCAGCTGGTCGCCCAGCTGGTCGAGACCGGCGTCTGCATCGCCTGGAACGTGGTGGTGGGCGGACTCGCCTTCTACGTCATCGGCAAGGTGCTGGGTTCGAACCGCGTCACCGCCGAGGTCGAGATCGCCGGTCTGGACATTCCGGAGATGGGCCTGGCCGGTTACCCGGAGTTCTTGGACCACATGACCCCGGCCGACGTGCCCGCGCAGCAGGTGGCTGCCGCGAAGAAGGCCGTCCCCTCGTTGAGCAGCACCTAGTCACCGCGTAGAAGCCTTCTTTTAACCTTCGGGCTGGGCCTCGTTTGTGGCGGGGCCCAGCTTTTTCTTTGTAGAAGCATCGACAAATGATGAAAGACGTCCTGGTCTGCCTGGAAGAGTCCGCCAGCACGGAAGCAGCGACACGAACCGCGCTGCAGATTGCCAAGGCGCAGAACGCGCACCTGGTGGGACTGGTCGTCATCGACGAGCCACAGATTCGCGCCGGTGCCGCCACCGGCATCGGGGGCGCCAGTTACAAGCACGAACGCGACGAAGCACTGATGGCCGACGCAGCAAAACACGCGGCCGCTTGGTTGGGCGCCTTCGATCGTCTTTGCCGGGAAGCAAAGATCGTGGGTGAAACCCGCCAGGTGGTCGGGCGGGCGGCGGCCAGCATCCTGCGCGAGATGCAATCCTTCGACGTCAGCGTGATGGGACGCGACGCCAACTTTCACTTCGAGACCGTGGCCGCCGATCCCGAGACGCGTAGTTATGTTCTTCACCGCTCACAAAAGCCGACCATCCTGGTACCGGCCACCGGGCGTCCAATCTGGAAGCGGGCGGTGATTGCCTATGACGGAAGCTCGGCGTCCAAACGGGCGGTGGCCGCCTTCGCGGACAGCGGCCTGGCCCACGGGTTGGAACTGCACGTGGCCACCGTCGACGACGACGGCGCCACCGCCTGGGAAATGGCCGGGCGCGCGATCGAGGACCTCAAACGACGTGGATTTCATGCAGCCTTGCACAACGTGGTCTCGGTCCTGCCCATCCCCGAAGCCTTGCTGGAGATAGCCGGCAAGCTGGACGCCGACGTGCTGGTGATGGGCGCCTATGCCGGCTCACGCATCCTCGAGCGGGTCTGGGGCTCCGTGACCACCGACCTCATCGAAAAGACGACCATCTCGCTTTTCCTCCAGCACTGAAGGTCGACAAAATGCCCAGCGTCCCAGTAGCCTTCGCCACGCCCCTGTGGGCGGTGCTGCCTTTCGCTTGCTACCTCCTGCTGATCGCCGGACTGCCGCTGTTCTTCGGACATTTCTGGGAGAGCAACCGCAACAAGCTCCTGACCGGCTTGGTGCTGGGCGCGCCGGTGATTTTCTATCTTCTGTGGCGCCCCGACGGCGCCGCCTTGCTAGCGCAGACCTTGATCGAATACGTCTCGTTCATTGCGCTCTTGGGCGCGCTGTTCGTCATCTCGGGCGGCATCTACCTGCGGGGATCGCTGACCGGCACACCACTGGTGAACACCGTGTTCATGGCCGTGGGCTCTTTGCTGGCCAGTTTGATCGGCACCACCGGGGCATCGGCGTTGCTGATTCGTCCCTTGCTGCGCGCCAACCAGGGACGCAGCAAGGTGACCCACATGGTGGTGTTCTTCATCTTCATCGTCTCGAACGGGGCCGGCATGTTGACCCCGCTCGGCGATCCACCGCTGTTCTTGGGGTTTCTGCGCGGGGTCCCGTTCCTGTGGACGCTGCGGCTGGCACCGCCGTGGGCGATGGCGAACGGGGTGCTGCTGGTGTTGTTCTATGCGTTCGACTGGTGGACTTTCCGACGGGACGGCAAGGCCGAGCAACCGTCAGCCGCGCCAGCGGAAGGCATAGGCAAAGAACGATTGCGCATCGAAGGCCGCATCAATCTTTTGTGGCTGCTGGGGATCGTTCTCACCGTCTTTGCCGCCGGCACCTGGGGCCCGGCGGTGCTGCCGGACCCGCATGTCCGTTCGCTGGTCCAGATCCTGTGCATGATGGCGCTGGCGGGGGCTTCGTTGTGGACCACGCCGCGGACCATTCACGAGGCGAACCGGTTTTCATGGGCGCCCATCGTCGAAGTCGGCGTCGTGTTCATCGGGATCTTCGTGACCATGGTGCCGGCGCTGCTGTTCCTTGAAGAGCGTGGAGCCACGTTGGGCGTCACCAAGCCGTGGCAATTTTTCTGGGCCTCGGGAGCGCTGTCCAGCGTGCTCGACAACGCGCCCACCTATCTGACCTTCGCGTCGCTGGCCACCGGCGTGGCAGATCACGGCGCCGGCGTGCTGTCCGCCGCCAATCTGGGAACCCTGGCCGCCCACCCCGTCGGCCAGCAATTGCTGGCGGCGGTGGCCTGCGGATCGGTGTTCATGGGCGCCAACACCTATATTGGCAACGGTCCGAACTTCATGGTCAAGGCCATCGCCGAGCAGCACCACGTGCGCATGCCCAGTTTCTTCGGCTACACACTGTGGTCGGGCGCCATCCTCATCCCGCTGTTCGGCTTGGTCGCGCTTTTTTTCTTTTGATCCGGCGCGCGCCCTGGCCCTGTTCCAGTCCAGCTGCCTGACACCCGAACCCCGTTGGGGCTGAATCGCTGGCGGCTCCCAGGAAAAGCTGGCTAACTACCGGCTCCGGTCCCCGCGGGCCGTCAACGATGTTCAACTTCGGACGCAGGATCGTGAGGGTCACCTTCGTCGACCGGATGTCGGGCGCGGTCATCTCGCAGGCGCGCATGCCCGTCGGGCGGCTGCCCGAGACGTTCACCAAGGACACCGTGCTCAAGATGGCGGGCGAGACGTACCTTGTTTCGCGCGCCGAACCTGCAACCAAGGCCGAGTTTTCCGCCTCGAATCAGCTCAAGGTCTTCGTGATCAAGCACCAGCCCTAGTCACTCGCAAATATGTCCCAGGCCACGTTGGGAACCGCCAGGCCGGCAACGGCGGCGCCGTATGGCGTGTGGCGTGCAGGGCGTGGTGACAGACGCGCCCGAGACCGGCGTCCAGCCCTTTCACTCTCCGACCAGATCGCGGACGGTGTTGAGGTACTGCTCTTTCGTCAGCAGCGCATCGGCGATGCGCCCGGCTCGACGCCGTAGTTCCGACAGACACTGGGCGGTGGCATCGAAGGGTAATCGACGATGGCTGATCGGCGTTGACCGACGATCAAACAGCAAGGTTTCTCTCTTTCAACCCATCACTGCCAATGTCCGCTATGATCATGGGAGCAGGCGCCATGAATTCGATTGGACGGTTGCTGGTCGCGTCGCTGATAGTCGGCGCTGGTGGCTTGAGCGCGTGCCGCCAGAGCAACCTGGTCGGCGGTCCTTTGCCGCCACCCGACAACGCTGGCGGCGTGGTGACTTCGTTGCCGACGATCCCCAATCAGGCCTTGATGTACCGGGCCGAGCTGACGGCGCAGCCCAAAGTGATCGACACCGATCAGACCACCGATGCGCCTTTGATGGGCAACG
Source organism: Polyangia bacterium (assembly GCA_036268875.1). Classification (GTDB taxonomy): domain Bacteria; phylum Myxococcota_A; class Polyangia; order Fen-1088; family Fen-1088; genus DATKEU01. The sequence continues at coordinate 12,845 of DATATI010000068.1, forward strand.
GCGATCTCGGCGTTGCCATCTTCGGCGGCATCGACGCGATGACCTTCAATCTGAACAAGAACGAGTTCTGGTCGCTTGGCGAGGGCCGCGTCAAAGCGATGGAGCGCCTGACGCTGGCCATCCCGGGCATGGTCGGGGCGACTTACGCGATGACCGAGGAACTGGGCCTGGGCGAGATCACCGGAACGTTTTCGGTCGGAGATCGGACGATCACCACGAAGAGCTGGGTCCAGGCCGACGACACCACGGTGAATCGGGTGATCACTCAGCTGACGTTGACCGGCGGTGGCTCGCTGGCGGCCAGCGTCACCCTGGCGATCGGGCACCTCAACACTTACGCCAGTACGACGTCAGCAATGGGCGACGTGCTGTATCGTGACGTGCGGGCCGACGACAGCGACACCATCGGCGCCCAGGCCACCCGCCGCGTGCGTGTCGCGACCCGCACCGTCGGCGCAACCGGAACCGTCGCCAACGACGCGATGACGTTCACCCTGACGTCGAATGCGCCGGTCTGGTTGATCACCGGTGTCATGAGCAACCTGGACGATGCCAATTACCAAAGTCGGGTTTTGGATAGTGTCGCGTCGCTGGGAGCCAATGACGTCACGGCGCTGGAGGCCGCGCATCGTTCCTGGTGGGACCGCTTCTACCGTCAGTCTTTCGTCGAGATCCCCGACAAGGTCCTCGAGAAATTCTTTTATGCGGCGCTTTATCTGTTTGGCAGTGCGTCGCGCGCCGGCGAGCAGGCACCCGGCCTCTGGGCGAACTGGGTGATGCGGGATCCGGCGTGGAACGGCGACTACGGCCTCGACTACAACTACGAGGCGCCGTACTACGCCGTCTTCCCCACCAACCACGTCGAACTGGCGGCCAATTATGACCAGCCAATCATCGATTGGCTTCCGAATGCTCAGGCCGAGGCAACAAAAAACGGTTGGACGGGCGCCTACTACCGCGTGCACATCGGACCGTTGCCCAATGGCAGCGCCGACACGAATGAATGGAACCAGAAATTCAACAATGCCTTCGCCGCCAGCGTGATGATCAGCCACTACTACTCGACGCGCGATCCGGCCTATGCGGCTGGCATTTACGACACGCTGAAACAGATGTCGATCTTCTGGCAGGACTATCTCAAGACCGACGGCGCCCGGTATGTGGTCTACAGCGATCCCCAACAAGAAGGCGGCGCAGATCCGCAGGTAAACGGGTTCATGTCTCTCGGTTTTGTCCGGCTTCTTTTCCAAGGAACAATCGACATCAGCACCGCGCTGGGTCGTGACGCTGACCAAAGGGCGGTCTGGCAAGATCGGATGGCCAACCTTTCCGCGTTCCCGACATTCACCAGAGACGGCAAGACCGTCTTTCGTTACACCGAGGTCGGCCTGGACTGGTATCCGTCGAACGCCGTCGGGATCCATCCGATCTACCCCGCCGGTCAGATCGGCCTTGGCAGCGACCCGGCCCTGCTGTCCACTGCCCAGAACATGGTGGACGAGATGGCGCGATGGAATGACCAAAACGGCACCAATACGTTCTATCCAGCTGCGGCGCGCGTCGGGCACGATCCGATCGACATCCTCATGCACCTGGACACCTGGGTCGGGGGCAACAGCTACCCGAACCTGCACATTCACACCAGCGGCGGTGGAATCGAGAACCTGAATACCGTCCCGTCGACCATCTCCGAGATGCTGTTGCAGTCGTTCCAGGGAAAGTTGCGGCTGTTCGCTGATTGGCCGATCTCATCGGACGCGCGCTTCGGCAACCTGCGTGCGTGGGGCGGATTCCTGGTCGCCAGTCGCCTCACGGGAGGGATCGTCCAGTACGTTCGCATCGCCAGCGAGCAAGGACAGACCGCCATCCTGGTGAATCCGTGGCCGGGCCAGACGCTGCGCCTTTATCGGAACGGTGTTGACGCCGGCACGTTGAGCGGTCCAGAGGTGACGCTGCCGACGGCGAAGGGCGAGGTCTTGACGCTGGCCCGAGACGGTACGACGTACGCAGCGATCGTCCCGAAGCTGTAGCGCGCTTTCAGGAACTGTGCTGGATGCCGACGGAAAACCTTTCAGGGCGTTGCCGCGCCGGTGGCGGCGGAACCGCTCCGGAGACAGGCGGCGCGTCCCACCTGCGCGCGCCGCTTCATCGATCCGTCGCTGGCCAGTGACAACACCCGATCGAAATCGTTGACGGCGCGTGCACAGTCGTTTGCGGCCGCCCGCAGCTCGCCGCGAATCAGGCCCAATTCCAGATCCCGCGCTCCTTCTGACAGTGACAGCTCGTTCAATTTGTTCAATGCAGGGCCGCGCCGTCCAGCCAGGAGGAGCGCATCGATTCTCAGACGGGCTGCCTCCGGGGCCAGCACGCCCGATGAGAACCGCCTTTCGTAGTCGTCCAGGAGAGCGAGCGCCCGGTGGGGATCGCGTTTTTGCCGAAGCGCCACCACGGCGCCTTCGAGGAAGGCACTTCCCCCCCCAGCGGCCGGCCGGCGGCGCGGCGACGGGCTGGTCGTAATCGGTGGCGGGAAGACCGTGGGCGCAGGATCCGGATCTGCGTCCGTCGTGGGGGCCGCCGCTGGTGCTGCGGGCGTGTTGGGTGAAATGATCCGGCTGGGTAAGCGCCGCCGGGTTGGCGATTCCGCCGGCGCCGCCGAGGTGTGCGGCAACAGAGCCAAAATGCGTGGCCAAACCGGCGCCCATCCTCGTGCCGCGGCAACCACACCGCCGCCGAAGAGCATGACGGCGCCGACCACCAGCCAGACGATCGCAGGCGCCCGACGGTGATTGGCAGACGTGGGTCGAATCGATCCATCCAGCCGCACGCGCACGCCAGAAAGCCGCGCCCAGGACACTGTCGTCGGTGGCTTTACGTTTCGCAGCAGCGCGCCGGCGCGTTTTTCGATTGAATCAGGTTCGCCGGGCCGGTCAGGCATGTCTGCGAAGCGCGTCGGGCCGTCTGTCGATTGGCGTTGCCCGGTGGAGTGGTCATCGCTCATCGCGCACCACCTCGGGCCTGTTTCGCCTCCCATGCCAGGAGCTTCCGCAAGAACTGCTTTCTCGCCCGGTGCAACCGCAACCAGACATTGGCCACACTGGTCCCGCTGATGGCGGCGATCTCATCTCCGCTCAGGCCCTGTAATTCGAAAAGGATCAGCACCGTGCGGTGAACTTCGGACAATTCGTCGAGGACCTGGTACGTGAGCGCCTTGGCCTCCTTTTGCTCGATCGCCTCCAGGGGCGAGGCCGACGTCGAGGGAGCGTTCTTCATGGCGTCGGCGCCATCCGCGTCCCCGCCGCCGACCCAGCCGAACCAGCGACGCCATCGCCGCGCCCGGCGGCGGTCAGAGACAACCCGAATTGTGATGGCGTACAGCCAGGCGGGGACGCTGGCATCAGCGCGCAACGTGTGCAACCTCTTGTGCACCACCAGGAAAACCTCGTGGACGACGTCTTCGACTTCGACGTCTCGGCCCGTCAGCCATCCCACCCACCGTGCGACCATCGGCGCGTGAAGGCGATATATCTCGTCAAGCGTTGGCTTCTCGACATGTTTGGACGAGGCGCCGTTCGGCGCCTGCGGGGGCAAATTTTCAGGCCCAGAGGGTGGCGCCCCCCCATTGCCTTGATTGCCGGCCGCCAACACTAAAAGAGGGTTGGTCATAAATGTGCGATCGTCAGATGGGTGAAAATCGCGGTTCCTTTCAGACAAAATCAATCAACGGCCGAAAAAGCTGAAACCCAAGGAAGTCGAGCCTGCCCAGGAGGGGATCTCCCGCCGTTGCCCCGACACGGTCTCATGAACGTCGCGCGCGTCCAGCCACCGCGTCGCATCGATGGCCAACCAAGCGCGCCACGCCCGCCCCGGTGCAATCAGGCGCAGGCCCGTCGAAACCCCTCCATCGAATCCGCTGCTTTGAAAGCTGGCCGGGTACTGCTCACCGTGGACGCGAAAGAGCGCAGCGACCAGCATCAAGTTGGCATCGATCGCCCAGGCGCTGAGATTGCGGCGATAGGCTGGCCCAACGCCCGCCGTGTAGCGCGACCAGACTGCCTGGCCGGCACCGGCGGTCGTCGACCGATCACCTTCGCCGGTAGCGACCATCTGCGCTCCAATGCCGTTGCCGCGCAGCAACGCACCGGTCAGACGCGCACCGGGCACGAACGACCCGTCAGCCACCGAGCTGCCGACGCCGACCCCGAGATCCCACGTCGTCTTTGCGTGCGCAATCGGTGCCGGCGGCATCGGTTTTATGACGTCAACGGTGGGCTGCGCCTTCGATGGCGATAAAGGCGCAGGTGGCGCCGCAAGTTGTCGCTCGAATGTGAGATGAACGTCGCTGGCCCAGGTGGCCAGGACAATCGCCGCCACCCGGGCGCGTTCGTCGCATGGGCCTTGCGCCGGCAAACGCCGACGACCGATGATGGTACCGTCGGCACGGAGCAGCACGATCTCGATCGCGTCGTCGATCATTTCGATCCGGGCTCGGGCGCCGCCATCCGGCATCTGCCCCGAAGGTGCATGAGCCGCCGACGCCGGAGACAACAACGACGAGAACCGCGCCGCCACCTCCGTGGCCGTGGGACACGTCGCGTCCCCATCGATCGTCCAGGGTCCAACGCTGTTCGAGGTGGTGCCGGCCGGTTCCACAACTGGCGCCAGCAACGCCAGCATCGCCCCTAGCCCAAAGGTCGTCATCCAATGCGCCTTGCTAGTGCCAGCCCATCGGCATCGTCATCGCCCATTGTACGACACCAACAGCGATAAGTAGCCCGATGCCGGCTGTTCGGTCCAAACATCGCCGCTGAGCGACGCTAACGGACGGCGCCATGAGACAGCGTGAAAGGAAGGACGATTCTTACCCATCCTGTTTCCCATGAGGGATTTGCGCGCCCGGCTGAGTTTCATCGCCGTGACGCCGGTCCTTCTACTGGCCGGCTGTACAAGCAGCGTGACCGCTCCGCCCAGTTTCCCGACCGGCGGCCAAGGCGGTGTCGATGCTGGCATGTCGGTCGACGGCACCGTCGTCGACGTCGACCAAGAAAGCCCATCGCCGACCGACGCTGGACCGACGGACGCGCCCATTGTCACGGATGTACCTGACGTCGTCACGGATGCCGCCAGCGATCTGGACGTGCCGTCGGGAGACGGTGCCTGCAGCAACCTGTTCTGCGAAGACTTCGAGCAGGGGATGATCGATCCCGCGAAGTGGAACGCCCAGATGGGGGGATCTGGCACCCTGGAAGTGCAGCAACAGATCATCCATAGCGGCAAGTACGCCTACCACGTGCACGGCAGTGGTGCGTCCCAGGACTTTGCGATGATCATCGCGACCGACGTTCCAGCGGCTTTGAAGGGTGCCGGCCCGCTCTATGGTCGCGCGTACGTCTATGCCAACACGAACGTTGGCTCGCATATCGAGCTCGGATTCGCCGGCAGCACGAGCAGCCCGACCGTGGCGCCAACGATCACCAAGGGAATGAACTTCAATTACATGGAGTTCGCCAACTACTCCAACTCCTGGCAACTCGGCTTCGACCTTTTCGCGCCAGCGCCCGACATTGCCAAGGGCTTCGTCGAGGAGGCGTCGTATCCACCGGCGCGCGACAAATATCCCGCCGGCACGTGGAACTGCCTTGAATGGGAGTTCGGCGACAACCCCGACCTGATGGTCCTCTGGGTCGACGGCCAACAGATCGATCAATTCGATGTTCAACACATCGACTACACCAGCGTCGCCCGCACCGCCGGAAGTGTCCTGAACGGAAAGAGCAGCGGCGTCATCGGCGGCTATAACTTCTTTGGGTTTGGCTTTCACTCTTACGGTGCCTCAACGACTGTCGAACGTTATTTCGACGACATCGCAATCGATATCAAAAGAGTCGGCTGCCTTCCCGACGCCCCATCCGGCGTCGGGAAGGCAAAGAGAGTTGGGAGATTGTAATGATCATCAAGCGGCTATTGATTGACTCATTGACAGTGACGATCGGCGCCGCGCTGCTCGTTGGATGTTCGGGCGACATCGGCTGGTCCAATGGTGGTCCAAGCGGCGCAACAGGCGGCGGCCAGCCGAACGGCGGCACGCCGAACAGTGGCCAGCCCAGCGGCGCAGGCGGCGGGACGCCGACGTCGGGCGCCGGCTTGCTCAATCTGCCGTCGGCGGCGCTACCAGCGAACGGCCTGCACAAGCTGACCGCGTGGGAATTCAGCAACAGCCTGCAAGATCTCCTGGGCAGCGCCGGACCACTGTCCCCGGTCGAGGTCGACACGCTGATCGGGGGATTCGCCACCGTCGGCGCGTCGTCGGTATCGATCTCGCCGGCCGGCGTCGGTCAGTACGAGACGGTCCTTGGCGCCGTAACCAACGTCGCGTTTGGCGATGCTGCCCACGCGGGGGCGGTCCTTCCCTGTGTGCCACAGTCGACGACGGATACCGCGTGCCTGACGTCCGCGCTGAACGCCTTCGGCCGCCGCGCTTTCCGGAGGCCGCTGTCCGCTGACGAGACGACGGCCTTCGTGAACCTCGCCACCAGCATCGGCACGCAAACAGGCGCCACAGTCCTTACCGGCGTCCAGCACGCGGTCTGGGCGATGTTGCAGTCGCCCGACTTTCTTTACCGCGTCGAGCTCGGCGCACCCAGCGCCTCTGACGGCGGCCGCCTCAAGTATACCGGCTTCGAGATCGCGTCGCGCCTGGCGGCCGTGATCTGGGGTTCGGTGCCCGACGATCCGCTGCTGGACGCTGCGGCGGGCAACACGCTGGCGACGCCGGGCGGGATCCGAACCCAGGTGCAACGGATGGTCGCCGACCCGCGCGCGCACCGGGCCTTGGCCGCCTTCGCCGATCAGCTGTTCGACGCGTTCGCGCTCAGCCAGGCGGACAAGGATCCCATGTTCACCGCGTACACGACCACGCTGCGGGCGGCGATGCTCAAGGAGATCGAGCTGCGCGTCGACGACATGACGTTCACCCAGAAGGGCGATTACCTGTCGCTCTTCGAGAGCACCACGACGTTCGTGAACAAAGAGCTGGCAACGTTCTACGGCGTTCCCTTCACCGCCACCGACAACGATTTCCACCGCGTCGACTTGCCGGCCGGCACGCCGCGCGTGGGCCTGCTGGGTTCGGCAGGGATCCTGGCCGGCCACGCCCACTCCCAGTTGACGTCACCCACGTCGCGCGGCAAGTACGTCGACACGATGCTCCTCTGCCGGACGGTGCCGCCGCCGCCGCCCGGCGTGCCGCCGCTGCCGGACCATGCACCGCCTGGATCGACGGTGCGGCAGGTGATGGAGGCCCACCGATCACAGGCTCAGTGCTCGGCCTGCCACGCGATGATGGATCCGATCGGGTTCGGGATGGAGAACTTCGACACCACCGGGCAGTACCGGACGTCCGACAACGGGCAACCGATCGACGCCTCCGGGACGCTGGACGGCGTGGCGTTCAACTCGCTGGCCCAGCTGGGGTCCGCGCTGCGCAAGAACGCCTCGACCGGGCCGTGCCTGGTCAGCAAGGTCTACGAAAACGCGCTCGGGCGGCAGCCGATCGACATCGACGCCGCGGCCCTGGATCAACTGATCACCAAGTTCAACGGCAGCGGCCACCACATCGATCAGTTGCTGGTCGATCTGGCCGGCAGCGACGGCTTTCGCTTCGTCAGCCCCAAGTAAGAAAATAAATAAGCAGGAAGACAGGAAGGCAGAGAGGAGATCCGATGCTCTACGGTCGTAACAGGCTCTCACGTCGTACGGTCCTGCGCGGGGCGATGCTCGGCGGGGCCACCGTCGCGCTTCCCCTGCCCCGCCTCGGTGCCATGCTGAACGGCAACGGCACTGCCTATGCCGACGGCACCGCGCTGCCGGTGCGCTTCGGCTGGTGGTTCTTCGGCAACGGCATCATCCCCGAGCGCTGGGTGCCATCGCGCACCGGTGTCGGCGACAACTGGGCGCTCAGCGAAGAGCTGGCGCCGCTGGAGAACGTCAAGCCCTGGGTCCAGGTCATCAGCGGCACGGCGATCAAGGTGCCGGACCGGGCGCCGCACTCCAGTTTCACCGCGGCGGCGCTCTCGGGCGCGGACAGCGCTCCGAAGACCACCTTGCTTCCAACGATCGAACAGGTCATCGGAAAGATGATCAACACCAGCACGACGTTCCCCACCGGGCTGCACATCGGCATCGGCAACTCGGGGGGCGGGACGGAGATCGGAGATACGCACTCGTTCTCGGGCATGAACATGCCCAACCCGCCCGAGTTCGACCCCAGCAACATGTTCAAGAAGCTGATGCCGTTTGCCAGCAGCGCGAACGGCAAGCCGACGACGCCCGATCCCGAGCTGTTGCGTCGCCAGATGGTGCTGGACGCCGTCAGTAACCAGGCGAGCAACCTGCGCAAGCGCCTGGGCCTGGACGATCAGCAGCGCCTGGATCGGCACCTGCAAGGCATTCACGAGCTGCAGACCCAGATCATGCGCGCCTCGGGTCCGAAGGTCAGCGGCAAGCTCGTCGATCCGGCGACGGCGCATCCGAACGGCGGCTCGCCCGGGTCGCTGTCACGCGTGCGCTGTCAGGCGTTCAACGATCTGCTGGTGTTCGCGCTGTCGACGGATCTGACGCGCGTCTTCAGCTACACGTTCACCCCGGCGGCGTCTTTCCAGGTGTACTCGGACTGCGGGTTGCCTGGCGGGTACCACAGCACCTACGGCCACCGCGGCAGCCCGATGGGCGCCGCGTTCGCCACCGCGGGCATGAACACCGGCTTGCGCTACGCGATCGGCAACCTGGGCGATCTGCTGACGCGCATGCAGGAGACGCCCGACGGCGCTGGCAACCTGCTCGACAATTCGTGCGTGTACACCACGTCGTGCACGTCAGAGTCACAGACGCACTCGCCGCTGGACTTCCCCATCGTGGTGTCGGGCAAGGCGGGCGGCAAGCTGAAGGGCGATCAGCACATCCGTCTCATCGACGAGAACACCTCCAAGGTGCTGTACACGCTGTACGGTGCTTACGGCGGCACCGCGCCGACCTTCGGCAAAGACGAAGGCCAGGTTTCAAGCGGCATACCGGAAATGCTGGCGTGAGGCGGGCGCGTCGTCTTCTGCACGTCGCGGCGCTGGCGGCCGCGGCCTCGGCGATCGCTTGTGCATCCAGTTCAGGCGGCGGCGAGAAAACCGGCAGCGGCGGTACCACGGGCAGCGGCAGCGGCGGCGGCGGCGCTTCCACCGTCGGTGGCGAAGGGAGCGGCGGCACCAACGGTGGCGGTGGCACCGCCATCGGCGGAAGCGGTGGCGCCGCCAGCACGACCGACGGTGGCGGGTCAGTTCCCATCGTTCCCGATGATGGCGCCGTCCCCAGCGCGCCGGTCATGGCCATCAAGGGACCGCCGGTGACCTTCACTGAATTCCCCATCACCGACGGAGGACCGATGACGGCATCGCCCGGCGGCATCTGCGCCGGCGCCGACGGGCGCATCTGGTATCTGCACCAGAACACCGGCCCCAGCGCGAACGGCGCCGTCGACATCAACGGCAGCAAGTTCAATCTGTACACGGTCGCCGTCACCAACATCGGCCCGGTGGCCATCGCGCCCGGGCCGGACGGCAACGTCTGGTACACCAGTCAACAAAAGGTCGGCAAGATGCTGCCTTCCGGCAGCTACACCGAGTACCAGGCGCCGCAAAAGCCGCAGACCGGCGGTCTGGTCAAAGGACCGGACAACAACATGTGGTTCACCGAACCGATCGCCAACCGCATCGGTTACACCACGACCTCCGGTCAGATAAAGGAATTCCCCGTCCCCGGTACGGGCAAAGATCCGAGCGACCTCACCCTCGGCCCCGACGGCAATCTGTGGTTCAGCGAGACCACCGGGAACCAGATCGGGCGCATCACGCCCACTGGCACCGTCACGGAGTTTCCGATCCCCACGCCGGCCAGCTTTCCGAACGCCATCACCGCCGGCCCCGACGGCAACCTGTGGTTCACCGAACACGACGGCCACAACATCGGGCGCATCACGCCGACCGGCACCATCACCGAGTTCGGCATCCCGTCGGGGGCGCGACCCTACGCCATCACCACCGGCCCCGACGGCAACCTGTGGTTCACCGAGCCGGGCAGCTTCAACGCCATCGGCCGCTGCACACCGACGGGCGGGATCTCCGAGTATCCGGTCCCCTCTCCCAACGCCGAGGTCATGGGCATCACCGTCGGCCCCGACAAGAACCTCTGGTTCGCCGAGCGCGACGCCAACAAGATCGCGCGCCTCAGCAACATCACCGGTGGCGGCACCGTCAACAGCGTCGCCGGCGACGGCCTGGGCGGCAGCGTCCTCAACTCGGTCGGCAAGTGCACCGTCGATCACGACTGCATTGCCAGCGGCAAAGGCTGCGGCGGCGATGTCTGCAGCCACAAGAGCGCCGCGCCGACTTGCACGCTGGCCGTCAGCAACGATCCCGGCTGGTGCAACACCGCCGCCGATTGCTGGTGCACTGTCGAGGGCGCGACCTGCGACGCCGCCACGCACCGCTGCTCGCTGATCGCCCCTTAACGCACGGAGCTGCAATGAATGCTGCCCGCCAAATGGTCCTTGAACTTGCGCCGACCGACCGGGTTGTGGTCGGCGCACTGGAAGACCTCAGCCACGGCTATTACGACGGTCTCATCGACGAACTGCCCGTCGAGGCCGTCGCTCGTTCGGCGTCGCGGATCGCGCCACAAGCCATCGCCGTCACGGGCGACGCCATCACCATGGGACCCGAGGAGCACGCGCCATGAGGAAGAACGTCCAGAACGCATCAATGAACGGCCGTTTGATGATGGCAGCGGTGTTGGTTTGCTGCCTGGGTGGCCTGCTGGCCTGCGGTGCGGACTCTGGCGCGGGTCCCGGGGGCAGCGCCGGCGGCGCGGGCATGCAACCCGGCGGCACCGGCGGCACCAGCAACAACGGCGGTGGCACCGGCGGGGTTGCCGAACCCGGTGGCATGATTGGCGGCGAAGGCGACACCGGCAAAGGCGGCACGTCGGGAAAGAACGTCGACGACGGTTCTCTCTTCAAAGACGCTGGCTCCGTCAGCAGCATTCTCGCCGACGCGGGCGGTCCCAACGCAACGCCCGACGCCGGCGCCAGCACAATGAAGGAAGTCGGGGCCTCGGCCATCCCGGGAGACGGCAACATGGCGACCGGAAAGATCGGCGGGTTCGGTCTCAAAGCGATCTTCACGCAGCAAGGCCTGGACGTCACTGTCGCCATCACCGCCACGAATTGCCCGCAGGGAATGCACACCTTCACCATTCACGAAGGCTTCGCCTGCGACGATCCCACCAAGGGCCCGGTGTGGGGCAGTGGAAAACGCGGCGGCGGCATCCCCGCGCTCGTCTGCGATTCAACGAAGCACGGCACCTTGACGTACACCCGAACGGGCACCGATCCGTCGATGAATTGGACCGTCGCTGATCACAACCAGACAACCGACCTCACCCTTCACCCACTGATGGCGGACACACAATGCGGAACATTCTTCTAGCGCGAGCGAGTGTCCTGGCAGCCCAACACTCTCGTTCGGTGCTCTTGTTGCCAACGCTCGGCGCACGCGAAAAAAATCCGCTCCCCATCGATCACCCTAATTTGAAAATGGTCTGGTCTTTGGCAACCAAAGGCCCGCTCTGGAGAGAATTTTTCGAACGGTCTCTTTTGCCAGTTTGATCCCGTGCTGCTCGGCCAGCTTGTCCCGCACCAGGCGGGGACCGAGCTGCCGATAAAACCGGCGCGAGAGGGCGACCACCCGAGCCTCGACCGCAGCGGGAAGCTTTCGATTTCCGACTCGGCCGCGTTTACGGGAAGCGAGGCCGGCGGCGCCGTCACGCAGGTAAGCCTGGAGAAGCCTTGAGACCTGTCTCACGCCGATCCCCAGCAAGCCGCCGGCCCGCGCGCGGGTCAGATGGCGCTCCGAGACCAGCCGAATCACGCGCAGGCGATCGATCTCCTTGGCGCTCAGGAACATCACGCCTGCCCTAGCCGAACAAGCCGGGAACCGCGCCTTTGCTGAAGGCGGTGTCTCCGAACGTCGCCATCGGCATGCCCAGGGCGTTGGCGATGGCGACCCAGACGTCGTTCATGTAGCGCATGCCGAATTGCAGGTGCTTTCCGGTCTGCAGCTTCAGGTTCTTCCCGCCGAACATCAGCACCGGCATGTTCTCGATCGAGTGGTCCCAGCCGTAGCAGCACTCGTTGAAGTACACGACCACCGTGTTGTCCAGCAGCGTGCCCGCGCCGTCGGGAGTGGCCTTCATCTTCGTCAGGAAGTCGGCCATCATCTGCGAATAGAACGTGTCGATGGCGGCGTGCTCGTTGGTGGCCCCCATGTTGTGCGAGATATCGTGGTGGCCTGCCCCGTCGGTGAAGCCGGGCAGAATCTTCGAGAAGCGCAGCGCCGAGTTGCCGTGCGCGAAGCTGAACGTCGCCACCCGGGCCAGGTCGCACTGGAACGCCGCCAGGATGATCCCCAGCTGATTTTGGGCCAGCGTCTTGTGTTGCGCCTCGTCCTGGGTGGTGTCACCGGTGGGAGCGGGCAAGGCCGCGTCGACGGGCGGCGTGCAGGAGGTGCCCGCGATCGGAATCGTCGGCGTCGATGTCAGGCGCGCCTGCAGCTTGGAGATGCCGTCCAGGTGCGCGTCCAGCTTGGTCGTCTGCGACTTCGGCACCAACCCACGCAACCGGGTCAGATCCTTGTTCACGAAGTTGAGGACGCTGGTGTTCTGCGTCCGCATCCGCGCCAGGTCTTGCGGCGAGGCGTTGGCCATCGCGCCGCCGAAGATGTTCGAGAACAGCACTGAATCGCGGCTCTCCGGGAACATCGCGCCGGCCGTGCCGTAAGACATGACCTTGAAGTTCGGCAGCCCGATGCTGGACGGCGGATAGGCCGTTGACTGGATGCCGGCGGACACCGGCACGTTCTGAAAGCCCAGCGACGGCTGCTGCAGGAAGAACTGATCCACCGAGAGGCCCGCGGCCATCTGGTTCTTGGCGTTGGCGTCGCCGCCCGAGTTGGTCCCGGGGATCTCGATCGGGCGCTTGCCCGACATCATGGTGATCATGCCCGCCCCGTGCTGGTCGCCGGCCCAGCCATGATCGCGCGGACAGTAGATGCCGTTCAGGATGACCATCTGATCTTGCAGCGGCGCGAAAGGCTGCAGGATCGACGGCAAGGTAAAGGTGGTGGCGTTGCCTCCCTGCGGGAAGAACGCGGTCGGGAACGTTCCACACGGCCGGTGCACGATCAGCAAGCGCGTCGGCGACGTGCCAGCGGCCGCAGCGAACAGCGGCCGCAGCAGCGATCCGGCGGCGGTGGTCCCGACGCCGGCCAAAAAAGATCGCCGCGGAACATATCGAAACAGATCGCTCTTCATTTTCGTCTCGCTTTTCATGGCGTCAGATCCCGGGTCAGGAAGCCGGGAGAGGTGAAGACGGCGCGGTAGTAGTCGGTGAACGACCCGGTCGCGGCCAGCTTGTCTTTCACCTTCTGCAGATCGCACGAGTTGTCATTGAGCAGGTCGTCGCGACCGATGGTGGGCTTGGAAAGGTTCTTCACCGCGCAGTCGGACACCCGCCGTCCCATCTTCAGCTTGTTCACCAGATCGGGCAGCCCGGAGATCGGCCCGTCGAGATCCGGCCCCAGGTGAGCCAGCGTCGACGAGGCATCGATGACCTGGCCGCTGGTGTCCTTGGGGGTGTAACGCCCGACGGGATCGTATTGCTCGGTGGCCAGGCCCAGCGGATCGAAGAGCCCGTGGCAGGCGCCGCAGCCTTCCTTGGCGGTGGCGCGCAGCTGCGCCTTCTCGCGCTCGGTGGCCGTGGGCGGAAACGTCGAGGCCACCGCGGCCGCGTTGTCCGGCGGCTGCCCGATCGAGATGCCACACACCAGCGCGTTGTAGATGAACAACCCGCGGTGAATGACGTCGCCCCGGTTGGCATCGCCGTCCGAGCTGGGCTGCGACCAGGCCGCCAGGATTCCCGGCTGGGTGATGATCCCGGCGGCGCGATCGCTGCCCGCGTGAACCGGCGTCAGGTCCGTGCCGCTGACTCCGGCGAGACCGTAAAGCTTGGCCACGCCCGCGTTGGCGTACAGCGTGTCCGACGTCAGTAGCTGGGCAACTGTCCCGCGCGCCATCAGGTCGGTCACGAACAGCTCGCCGCTCTTGTACAGATCCTGGGTCATGGTGGCGTCGAAGTCCGGGAACGCGGTCGCGTTCCTCGGCACCATCGACCGGATCTTCTCGACGCCCAGCCAGTAGCCGGCCTTCTGCCCCAGATTGGCCTGCACCGCCGGATCCGCCAAAAGCCGATCGACCTCCGCCGCCAGCACGGCCGGCTTCAGCAACGCGGACGACTCTGCCTTCGCCCACAGCTGATCATCCGGCACAGAATCCAGCAGCGCGAACGAAACCGCCGTGGCCAGCTCGTGCGCGGTCAGCGCGGTCTTCTTGCCCGACATCGTCGTGCCAAGCTCGGTGCGGTACAGGAACGACGGCGATTGCAGGGTCGCCTCGATGACAAGGCGGATGCCGGCGGCGGCGCTCTCCGTCGACAGGCCGGTGTGATAGATGCCCAGCAGATCCGAAACCTCTCCTTCGGTCACCGGGCGTCCGAAGGCGCGGGCCACGCGGTTGCGAATGAACAGCTCGACCTCCGTGCCGGGCGGCGCGGTGGCGCTGGACGGAAGGAAGACGTTCAGGTTGGCGTGGACCGCCGCCGCCGCCGCGGTTTGCGCGGCCGTCGCGTAGGCGTTGACGGTGTTCGCTTGCACCGTCAGCTCGGGCGATTCTGCGGTGGCGGTGAAATCCGCCGGCGCCGTTTCTGCCTCTGTAATCGACGACGGAACCCGCACGCCGAAGACCTGGGCCACCACGTTGACGTATTGCTCGTCGGTCAGTCGCCAGATACGCGCCGCCGCCAGCGACGCGTCGGCCATGCACGGCGTCGGCGTTGGGGGCGGCGTGACCTGCCCGCCGGTGTCGGGCGGCGTCGTCACGCCGCCCCGGTCGCCTGGGTTCGAACTATCAGCGATCGAACCCGAGCAACCGGCCGCCACAAACGCGGCGACCCCCGCCACTGTCAGCCCTAGGAACTTTTTTGCCATTGGACCTTCTTCCCCTTTGGCGCGACGAAAGCTCACCCTCGGTGAGAGTTGTCCTCACAGGATGGGTCTTCTCCGCCGAACCTTTCCCGGTCCTTGTTCATCCTGGCGTCGGCCGATTGGGCACCCTCGGCGGGGGGCCGGGTGTTCGGCAGACAGCGGTGGTAAGTAATCAGGTGCCTGCCCAATCGCCGGCCGCCGTCTTGGAAGGAAATGCACATCTCACGATCAATTGTCTTTTCAATTGCGATTTCCAGTTTGCTTGCTAGCGCTGCCTGCAGCAGCTCTGACAAGCCCCCGGCCGGCGGCGGAAGCGGCGGGCAGGCCGCGGGGACCGGCGGCACAAATGCCGACGCTGGCTCCGGCGGCGGCAGCGGTGGAAACAGCGCGGGCACCGGCGGTACCAGCAACGACAGCGGTCAAACTGACGCCGCCGAAGACGTGGCCAGCGATGCGCCCGTCGATGCTCTGGATACGAATGCGGACGCACCAGCGCCCGTCGACGCCATCAATGGCACGCCTGACGGCGGCGCCTACAGTCGCACCGACTGGACCGCCACCTCCGTGCCGCCCTTCCCGACCGGCACCAAGGCGATGGGCCAGGATTTGAAGTACGCCAATGCCCTCGACGGAAACTTCAGCACGCGCTGGTCCATCGGTGACACCAATTCACCCGCCCAAACCATTGGTGATCAGTTCACGCTCGACATGGTTCAGGCGCACGTGTTCAAGAAGATTCTTTTTTGGTCTGGTGGATCGAACGGCGTTGGCGGCCCTGACTCTCGCGACTATCCCGGCGGGCTGGATGCGTCGGTCTCGCTCGACTGTCAGACATTCGGGCCCACCGTCGCCAGTGGCACCGAGCCTCAACCCGGCTGCACTGGCAACGCCAGCTGCAACATGCCGTTCGTCATCGATTTCGCCAGCCCGACAACCGCCCGCTGTGTCCGATTGACGCTGAACAAGCGTCTTCAACTGGGCGGCGGGATCTGGTGGGCCATCGACGAGCTGTACGTCTACCCGTGAATATTCCGGCGCGGATTGCGCGCCGGTTCGCGGTCTTCAGTGAGATGGCGAAGCCAACTCCCAGAGGGCTGTCAGCATCTCGGGCGGATCCAATGGCTTTTGAAATGCGCGCTTCAGTCCCAAGAACCCGAGATCCTGCTCTCTGAAAGCGACCGCGGAAATGGCGATGAGCGGAATCTTCATTTGATCAGGCGTCGCCTTTTGTTGCATACAGAATTCGGGTCCGCTCATTCGAGGCATGATCATGTCCAGAAGGATCAGCGAAGGTCTGCGCCGGTTCGTAGAGGCCAGGCGCCGCAGGCCTTCGCGACCGTCAGCGGCACATTCGACGTCAAATCCTTCCTCATTCAGGAACTCGGCCAGCGATTTTCTAAGAATAAAATCGTCTTCGATCAGCAGAATCAAAGGTCTGGGGCCTGCGATGGTCCAAGCTTTGATTCTCTTGTCCGGATCGACTCCTGCTTCCGAGAAATTGGGTAATTCCCGATTCGACACAAACTTGGATACCCAGCACTGCATTTGATTCGGAATATAAAGATCAGGTCCAACGCATTCAAGAGGTTAGACCGCAATTAAGCGGCCGCGATCGCCCGGGGGTCACCTTTCCCCTTCTCCAGGAAATGCCCAGGTTGCCAGGCCGAGACTGATCCTCGGCCGGCGAGGCGGCAGAGACGCACGGACACAACGCCACCGTTCATGGCGCTCTGATGAGCGGCCAGCGCGCCGTTGACCAAGCCTACGCTTTGCTTGCCCAGCGCGGAGCATGAGCGCGTGGCGTTCCTGACAGCGATCCGTCGCATGACTGCCTGGTCGTCTGCATCGCCGACGGCTTCGAAACGCCCGCCGTCAGTCAAGAGGGCCGCGCGGGTCGCGCGCGAAAGCGGCTCTTGTTGATCTTCAGGGCGCGAATCCTGGATTCCAGCGTCGAGCGGGGGATGCCGAGGCGCGCAGCCGCGCCCGACGGCCCGAAGACGCGCCCGCTGGTGGCGCGCAGGGCATCTTCGACGATGGCCTTCTCGTGCGCAGTGATGCTGCTCGACAACTTCAGCCGACTGTCGATAGCGGGTTTGGTCGACAGCCAGCTCTCGTCCACCGTGAATTCGTCTGTGTCGCAAACAATCACCGACCGCTCGATCACATTCTGCAGCTCACGGATGTTCCCGGGCCATGGATACGACTGCAGATGGCTCAGCGCCCGCGTGTTCACCCGGCGGATCGACTTACCTGCCTTCCGGGCGTACCGATCGATGAAGTACCTGACCAGCAGGGGAATATCCTCTCGGCGCTCCCGCAGCGGGGGCATCGCCAAAGGAAACACGTTCAGCCGATAAAAAAGGTCCTGACGAAACGCCTCAGCCTCGATCGCTGCGGTCAAATCACGATTTGTCGCGGCGATGACGCGAACATCGACTTTGATGGGCTGCGTTCCTCCCAAGCGCTCGAACTCTTGCTCCTGCAGGACCCTCAACAGAATCACCTGAATTTCCGGCGACAGCTCGCCAACCTCGTCCAGGAACAACGTTCCGCCGTCCGCCAGCTCGAACCGACCCAGCCGTCGCTGGAGGGCTCCGGTGAACGCCCCTTTCTCGTGACCAAAGAGCTCCGAGGTGATGAGTTCGCGTGGAATGGCCGCGCAGTTCACGGCCACGAATGCCCCTGCCGACCGGCCGGAGCGGCGGTGGATCGCCCGGGCAATGAGCTCCTTGCCCGTGCCGGTCTCGCCGGTGATCAGAACCGTCGAGTCGCTGTTTGCGACCTTCGAGACGCGCGAGAGCACGGCGGCCAGCGCGGGCGATGCGCCGACGATCTCCTCGAACATCGAGGTCTCGTCGATCTCCTCTCGAAGCGCGACGTTCTCTTGTTGCAGCCTCTCCTCGGAGCGCTTGCGGTCGTCGATGTCCGTTGAGCCAAGGTGCCAGCGGGTGATCTTTGCCCGGTGATCGCGCACCGGGGTGCCACGGGAGAGAAACCAACGGTAGCTCCCATCATGTTTGCGGAGCCGGGTTTCCATCTCAAAAGCGGAGCCTTCCGTGAAAGCGCGCGCTATGGGAGCCTTCAGGCGTTCCAAGTCGTCAGGGTGAGTGTCGGCGCCCATCGGTAGCCCCCGCCAGTCATCGAGGCTCATTCCGAAGTAGCTGAGCGCCACCAGGTTCGCGTACAGCCGCTCGCGCTCTGGGCCATAGACGGTCACCAGCTGCGGAGCGAGGTCAAGCACCTGCCGAAGCTCCTTCTCCTGTCCCTCGAGCTGTTGCTCCGCCTTCTTGCGCTCATCGATATCGGTCAGCATCGAGTACCACCGAACAATGCGGCCTTGTCTGTCGCGTGAAGGTCGGCCCCGCATACGAAACCAGCGGTACACGCCGTCGTGGCGGCGAAGGCGGTGGTCAATCTCGAACGGATGGCCGCCCTGGACGGCCTCCATCCACCCCGCACATGCGGCATCGCGATCATCCGGGTGAACCGCCTCGCTGGGCCAACGATCTTTCAGTTCTTCCCTGGTCTTGGCGAAATATTCGAGGACCTGTTGGTTGATGAACTCGACCTTGCTTTCGGGTGTCGTCGCGACGACGAGAGCCGCGATCCCGTCAACCACCAGACGAAAATTCTCTTCGCTCTGGCGCAACGCTTCGGTGAGTTGTTCCTGCTCCGTCACATCCATCCCTGTCCCGACGAAGCCGCGAAAGAGGCGGCCGCTGGGCGCAGGCATCCCGACGCACCGTATGTGACGAATCTCTCCGTCCGGGCGCACGATGCGCTTCGTAAAGTCGAAGGCACTGTTGTTCGCCAGCATCTTCTTCATTTCGCGCTCCACGGCGTCTCGATCCTCGGGGTGCACGAGCGCCACGTATTCCGCGATGGTCGGCGCCCGATCGCGTGGCTCGATGCCGTGGATCCGGAACAGCTCCGAGGACCAGTACTCGAACCCGCCCGCGTTGAATGCCCAGCTACCCGTATGCGCGAGTCTCTGGCCCTCGGCGAGGTAGAGCTCGGCGTGCGCGGGGAGCAGGTTCAGCGTGGCTCGCAGCTCTGTTCGAAGCGGTTCATCCATGGCTCGAAGCTCCCGTCGATTGTCTAGCATTTCACCATTGGCGAGATCTAGTCAGGCCGCCGCGGGTGAAAACATACGTGGCCGTGGGGATTTATGACTACAAGGGCGCAGGCCCGGCGCTTGCTCCCGTAACAGCTCATGTCTCCCACCATGTATCCGCTGGCCGACGACGATCGCGAACGGGAAAAAGAACTGCGCGCGCAGTTCGCTCAGTTTTGGAGTACGGCAACCGGCGATCCGAGAACCGTCTATGACACGTTCATCTCGGCAACGCCGCTCGCCGAAGGCGTCTCCTCTGATGAGCGGGTCGAGACCGCCTCGGCGCGCGGCTGGTGGGTGCGACCGTCTTTGGCCGAGCACGACGGCGTGATTCTTTACCTTCACGGCGGCGGGTATGTCGCCGGATCAGCCAAGGCCTACCGGGGAATTGCCAGCCAGCTCGCCAGTCGCGCCCGCCGCCCCGTCCTCGTCCTGGACTACCCGCTGGCGCCAGAGGCGACGGTGCCGGCTGCACCGAATGTGGTCATGGCGGCTTACGACTGGCTGCGCGCCAACGGCAGCGAACGGATCGCCTTCGTCGGCGATTCTGCCGGCGGTGGCCTGACGCTGGTGACGCTCGCGCGCCTGGCCCACACCTCGCGGCCGAGCGGGGCCATCGCCGGAGTGGTGTTTTCGCCGTGGGTCGACCTGGCGTTTACCGGTGCCTCGATGAAGGACGGTCACATCGAGGATCCCTTGCTCAGCTACGAAAACCTGCAGCGAGGCGCGCGCATGTATCTCGGGGGTGCCGATTCCCGCGACCCGCTCGCTTCGCCGCTGTTCGGCGATCTATCTGGACTGCCGCCTCTGTTGATCCAGGTCGGCAGCGACGAGCGGCTGTTGGACGATGCCCGGCAGTATGCCGAGCGAGCCGCGGGCGCCGGATCGCCGGTGCGGCTGGAGGTGTGGCAAGGCATGCATCACGTGTTTCAGGTTGACGTTGCCCACCTGCGAACCAGCGGCGTTGCCCTCGACCGCGCCGCCGCGTTCCTGTCCGAAGCATTCAAAAAAGGAGAACTGTCATGAGCAGCGAACCGATGCGCGCTCCCATCGCGCGCGGCGTGGCCGCACCTCAAGACCAGTCGAGGCGTCGTCGTGAATACCGCGTCCCTCACCGCCTCGATGAGTTTCAAGAACCTCCGTCGCTGGCGCACACGACGACAAAGGCAGGGATCATCGGGATGACGCGACAGCTGGCGATGGAAGGACGGAAGCACGGGATTCGCGCCAACTCCATCTCGCCAGGAATCATCGAGACAAACCAGACGCGAGAGCAGCTCCAGGACCCGGAATGGCCGGCACCATGCTCGGAAAGACGTTGCTGGGTCGGTTGGGCCGGCCGGAGGAAGTCGCGAACGTCGCGCTGTTCCTGGCCTCGGCAGAGAGCTCGTACGTCACCGGCATCGATATCGTGGTCGACGGCGGCATGAATGTCTGGTGAGACCGAGCCATCGCTGACCCACCAACAAAAGGAACCAGAATATGTCGCAAGAGCTGACCGTTGTCGTCACCGGATCCACGGGCAAACAAGGCGGCGCCGTCGCGCGCGGCCTCCTCGAGCGAGGCCACAAGGTCCGCGCCGTCACGCGCGACCCCCACTCAAGTCAGGCGAAGGCACTCGCAAAGGTCGGGGCGACGGTGGTTGCGGCGTCGCTCGAAGACACCACGGCGATCACGAAGGCGCTCGAAGGCGCGACCTCACTCTTTGCGATGACGACGCCGTTTGGCGGAGGTACGGCCGCCGAGACCCGACAAGGTGTCGCCGCCGCCGACGCGGCCAAGACAGCCGGCGTGCATCTCGTCTTCACTTCCGTCAACTCCGCCAACCGGCAGACGGGCGTTCCGCACTTCGACAGCAAGTATGAGGTCGAAAAGCACATCGCCAAGATCGGGGTCCGCGCAACGATCCTCGGGCCGGTTTTCTTTATGGAGAATCTCTATTTCGGCAAAGAGCAGCTCGCCAAAGGGATCTACGCGGTGGCGCTCCCGCCGACGAGAGCGTTGGCGCAAATCGCCGTCGCGGACATCGGGGCGGTCGCGGTTCGCGTCCTCGAGGATTCCGGGCGCTTCACGGGGAAGCGCTTCGACCTCGCGGGCGACGAGCTTACGGGGAATGACGTCGTCGCCATTCTCTCTCGCGTCACCGGCCGCCCCTTCGCCTATTACCAGGTCCCGCTCGATGTCATCCGCCAGCACATGGGCGACGATAACGCCACGATGTTCGAATGGTTTGACCGCGTCGGCTATACGGTGGATCGCGCCGCGCTCCGCCGCGAATTTCCCGAAATCGCCTTTCACGACTTCGAATCCTGGGCAAAGACGCAGGATTGGAATGCGCTTCTGCAGGGCACTTAGAGCCCGACCCTGGGAGTTGTCCCGAGAGCAAAGGCGGTCAAAACAATAGCAAGGGTGGGAAAGACGGATGCCGTTTTGCATGCGTTCCTTTGCTCCGTTCATCTTCCCGAGGCCGCCAAACTTTGCCCCGAAACGGAGCCAGAACCATGAGCGTCACCCGCTATCTTCCGTTCGTTGGCAGATTGTTCATCGGGATTCCCTGGATCGCGAGCGGGCTCAGTAAAGTCGCAAATTACGCTGGGACAATCGCTTTAATAGAGCACTCCACGCTTCCGTTGCCACCGCCTCTGGCCTACGCCGGCGCGATCGCGGTTGAGTTGGGTTGCAGCATTCTCATTATTCTCGGCTATCAGACACGCATTGTCGCCGTACTGTTCGCGTTGTTCTGCCTAGTCACGGCGGTGTGCTTCCACGCAAACTTTGCCGATCCCAATCAGACGTTCCATTTCATCAAGAACCTGATCATGACGGGCGGTTTGCTGCAGATTGTCGCCAATGGCGCCGGCGCCATCAGCGTTGACAACCGAATTTTCAA
>DATATI010000069.1 GCA_036268875.1 Polyangia bacterium
AGCCGGATCCAGGACGTGGACGTGGCGCAGGAGACCTCGAACCTCAGCCGCGCCCAGATCCTGATGCAGGCCGGTGTCTCGGTTCTGGCCCAGGCCAACCAGATCCCGCAGGTCGCCCTCAAGCTCCTCGGGTAATCCGCGAAATATAAAGCGTTTGTTTAAGAACCGCCCCCGGGCTTTTCGGCCCCGGGGCGGTTTTTTTTCGTCGCCGCCCCGGCACGGTAGGAACTTTGACCCGCCGCGGTTGACTGACTATGAACATGATCGTGATGAATCGCCGCGCGCTTTGCCTGACGGGCGTGGTGTTGGGGGTCGGCGGCTTGCTCGGCGGCGGTTGCCATGGGGATGACAGCCCGCTCGGTTTGCCCGATGCCTACATGCTGGTCGCTCCGGTTCGCGATCCCGCCGGTCGCCCGAAGGTGAGCCCCAGCGGTTTGCCGGTGGTCAGCCCGATCGCCATCGACGACCCGGCCACCGCCATTCTGCACAAGCTATTCTTGGTGGGGTTCGTGTCTGAGGTGCTGCGGACCGATTATCTGGCGAAGCAGTTCTTGCGCGAGGCCACCGTGGGCGATGCGGGCTTTTCAGCGGCCGCGCGCCGGTTGGCCAACGAACCAACGGTGTTTCTGGTCGACGATCGCCTCGCCGACGCGACGATTTTTCCCCGGCCGGGGCGCGGCCTGGCGGTCAAGCAGCCCTGGACCTTCGGCGCGCCGAGTGAACGCCCCACGCTGTCCTGGGTGGGCGTGGCGGCGGCGCTGGAACGAGACAGCGCTCTTGGTCAGACGGTGGTCGCTGCCCTGGGACGGCACATCGCTCGTGCTGTCGCCACCGGCGGTGATCCCAGCGCCGCGTCGACAGCGGCGGCGCCCGCGGTCTTGATCGACGGTTACGCGCAATCCTTGGAAGTGATCGCCCGCGAATGGCGGCTTGGCGAGGGGCCGCAGGGGGCGATGTCACCCGATGCCGGCACCGCCGCCCAGCGCGCGTTGTTCGCGGGGGTGCGCCAGAACCTTTTTGCCACCGGCCCCAACGGTCACGGCGTGCGCGCGCCGGCCGAGATGCTGGCGGATCCGGGTCTGACGGCTACCGTGCTCTATCGGTTCGCCCAGGCCAAAGGCGTGGGCCATCGGGTGGCGCCGCCCGAGCTTTACGGACCGTTCGTCAAGGAACGCGTCCCGCCCGGCATCAGCCCGGCGGCCGTGCTGGGACCGTTTCGAAACTTCCAGGCCAAGCTGATCGCGGTGTGGGGCCGTGCCGTCCTGCGCGGCAGACCACCGCGCGACATCGTCGACCTGGTCGAGGACTACGCCACCGATCTGCCGGCCGAACGATCGGAGGCCATCCGTCTGTTCGTCGTCACCACCTTCGGCGCCACCGTGAAGGAGGGCGGCGTCGTGGCCGGACTGCCGGTGCACGGCAAGCCCAGCAAGGACGTGCTGCCGGAGTTGACCGCCCTGGCGGCCGAGGTCGCCGCCGGCCGCCGCTCGCTGCGCCAGGCGCTGACCACGCAGTAGCGAGCCCGGCCGCTTGCGGATAAAGTGTCCGGCCACGCATGAAACGCGCGCTGATCACCGGGGTGACGGGACAAGACGGTTCGTATCTGGCCGAGCTGCTGCTGGCCAAAGGCTATGAGGTCTACGGCATCGTTCGCCGTTCGAGCTCTTTCAACACCGAACGGCTGGACGCCATCTACCAGGATCCGCACGCGTCCAATTATCGGCTGCGGTTGGTGTACGGCGATCTCGACGACGCCAGCTCGCTGAACCGCGCGTTGCGGGCGATCAAGCCGGACGAGATCTACAACCTGGGCGCGCAAAGCCACGTTCGCGTCAGCTTCGACGTGCCGGAGTACACGGCCTCGACGGTGGCGATGGGCACCCTGCGCCTGCTGGAGGCCATTCGCGAGTCGGGCCTGGAACAGACCACCCGCTTTTATCAAGCGTCTTCCAGCGAGATGTTCGGCTCGGCAGCGCCGCCCCAGGACGAGAGC
The DNA here is from genome assembly GCA_036268875.1 of Polyangia bacterium. Classification (GTDB taxonomy): domain Bacteria; phylum Myxococcota_A; class Polyangia; order Fen-1088; family Fen-1088; genus DATKEU01. Next base: position 1,994 of record DATATI010000069.1, read on the forward strand.
ACCCCGTTCCAGCCGCGCAGCCCTTACGCCTGTGCCAAGGTGTTCGCCCACCAGCTTTGCCAGAACTACCGCGACGCCTACGGCATGTTCATCAGCTGCGGCATTCTCTTCAATCATGAATCTCCGCGGCGCGGGATCCCCTTCGTCACGCGCAAGATCACCCGCACCGCCGCTCGCATTCGTCACGGCCTCGAATCGAAGTTGTATCTGGGCAACCTGGACTCGCGACGCGACTGGGGTTTTGCCGGCGACTATGTGGAGGCGATGTGGATGATGTTGCAGCAGGCGAAGGGCGACGACTACGTGGTGGCCACCGGCGAATCGCACAGCGTGCGCGAGGTCCTGGACGTCACCTTCGGGGCGCTGGAGCTGGACTGGAAAAAATACGTGGAGATCGATCCCCGTTATTTCAGACCCACCGAGGTCGATCACTTGCACGGCAACGCCGCCAAGGCCCAGCGGGTTCTCGGGTGGCGGCCGCGGGTGACGTTTCACCAGCTGATCGAGATGATGGTTCGCGGTGACGAGGAAGACGTGCGCTCGTCGCTGGCGGGGCGCCCGCCTAGCTCATGAACCCGGTTGCAGCATCGCCCGGCGCGCTGACCGCGATCATCTTCGGCGCCCGCGGGACCCTGGGCCAGGCCCTGGTCGAGGTGCTGCCGCAACACGGGTACAGCATCGCCGCGGCGCTGGGCAGCGCGGACTGCGACATCGCCGATGGCGCGGCGGTGCGTGCCGTGATGAAGCGCCTGCAGCCGGCGGTGGTCTTCAACGCCGCCGCCTTCACTGATGTCGACCGCGCCGAGGACACACCGGATCGGGCCTTCGCCGTCAACGCCCTGGGCCCGGAAAATCTGGCCAAGGCCGCCAGCGCCTGCGGCGCCGCGCTGGTTCACTATTCAACCGACTTTGTCTTTGACGGCGAGCGCGAGCGTCTTTACGACGAGTTTGATCCGCCGTCGCCGCAAGGCCTGTACGCGCGATCGAAGGTGGCAGGCGAGACGCTGGCGGCGGCCGCGACCGAGCGGCTGTTCACGTTGCGCGTGGGTTGTCTGTACGGCCGCGGCGGGCGCAATTTCCCGTCGACGATCCTTCGCCGCCTGCAAGCGGGCGAGACCGTGCGCGCCGATCGCGACCGTCGCGGCTCGCCGACGTGGGTGCGGCAGGTGGCGGAGGTTTCGGCGGCGCTGGCCCGCACGTCACACCACGGGCTTTATCACTGCACCTCGCAGGGCGAGACCAGTTGGTCCGACTTTGCCCGCTTCATCGCCGATCGTCTGAATCTGCCCGGCGAACGGGTGGTGGAGATGACGACCGCGGCGCTGCCGATGAAAGCGCCGCGCCCCCGCCGGGCCATCCTGGACAACCGCCTCTTGCGCCTGCGCGGGCTGGACACGATGTCGACCTGGCAGGACGCCGCCACCGCCTTCATGGCGTCGGAAGGCGTTTAGGCGCGCGTCAGCTGCTGGGCGGTCTGCGTGCTCACGTTCTGCGGCGTGCTCAGCGTCGGAACCAGGCGCAGGTGACTGCCGGTGCGGACCTTCTCCGGCGCTACCATCGCGATGTCGCGGCCTTGGTTCTTGGCCCGATAGAGGGCCTGGTCAGCGGAGGCGTGGAGGCCTTCGGGGCCCGGCGCGTCGGTGCGGTCGATGTCAGAGACGCCGATGGAAACTGACAGCGGCAGGTGCGCGCCGCTGAGGTGGCGTACGCTGGCCAAAATTCGCTGCGCCAGGGCCAACGCTTCACGCGCGGTGGTGTTCACCGCCAGCACGGCGAACTCGTCGCCGCCGTGGCGGGTGGCCAGATCGGTGGTGCGGCAGTTCTGGCGCAACGCCTCGGCCACCACCTGCAAGGCGCGATCGCCCGCAGAATGGCCGAAGTGATCGTTGACCATCTTCAGCCGATCGAGATCGATCAGCAGCAACGCCAGCGGCGTGCCGTAACGATCGGCGCGGTTCATCTCCTCGGCCATCTGCGCGTGCAGCCGGCGACGATTGGCCAGTCCAGTCAGCGGGTCGGTCACGCTGACTTTTTCCAGGTGGTCTTCTTTGCGCGCCGCCCGCCAGCCAACAACGGTGAGGGTCAGGAGGGTGAAGAAGAAGGCGTAGATGTAAACCTCGGGTTGGCTGGTCAGTTGGTCGCCGATCCACGAAATTCCGGGCGCGGTGTGCGTGCGTATGCTCTGCACAGCCAGAAAGCCGAGCGGCGCGGCCAGGGCCCGCGGCAGCGCGGCGGCCACATAAACCCACCGTCGAGGCCAATGGGACCGAACTATCGAAGTGCTGCTGCTGGTCAAACGGCGGCTGCTCATGATGAAGACCTGTTACTTGGAAAACGCGTGCCAATCGCCGGGCATTCCTCGCTGCCCGATTTGTGGGGTTTGCAGACTCTTGCCGTGACCCGTGTGGCGAACCAGCGTGGCAATAAGGAAACGCTGGCTGATAAAGTAACTTTCACTTTCGTTCACAATTACGTCGGGCCATCCGGCGTGTTTCGAGGAAAAGGATGCTTATTGGGGTGCTAGTGAAAGTCGTGCGAGATGTCCACCTCCGCCGGGCGGCCAGTTAAAATTGTAAATCGATCTGCTTTCAGCGAGACCACGCCTTGCTGGTTTTGCACCACGCCGTCGATGACCAGCGCGTTGTTGCTGACCAGCAGGGTCTTGTGCTGGACAAAACGGGCCGGCGTGATGATGGCGTTGGCAAAGCCGGTCTCGTCTTCCAGAGTGAGAAAGACAAAACCCTTGGCCGTGCCCGGACGCTGGCGAACGATGACCACGCCGCCGATGCGAGCGCGCCGCCCGTCGGGGATCTGGGCCAGGGCCGCCGCCGACACCACGCCGGCTCGGGTCAACTGATCGCGCAGCGCTGCCACCGGGTGCGGGCCGGTCGACACGCTGGTACCGCGAAAATCGGCGCCGGTCTCTTCGGCGGCGGTCATCTCGGCCAGCGGCGACGGCGCCACGGGCGACACGCGCCCGAACAGCGCGCCTGAGCGTTGCAACGCCTCGACTTGCCACAGCGCCTGCCGTCGCGTCCCGCCGAGATCACCCAGCGCGCCGATCTCGGCCAGCGTGGCCATCTCCGCCGCATTGGCTCCCACACGCGATTGCAGATCGGCCAGCGACGAGAAGGGCCGCGCCGCGCGCTCGCTCACCAGCCGCTCGCCCACCTCCTGGCGCAGGCCGGACACGTACTTCAGGCCCAGGCGGACGCTGTCCCGGCTTTCCAGATCGCACAGCCACGGTGAACAGGTGACGTCGATCGGCCGCACCTCGACGCCGTGGCGGACGGCGTCGGTGATCAACGTGGCCGGGTGATAAAAGCCGAGTGGATAATTATTCAGCAAGGCGCAGACAAAGGCCGCCGCGTGGTGCGCTTTCAGATACGCCGACGCATAAGCCAGCAAGGCGAACGAGGCGGCGTGTGATTCGGGGAACCCGTACAGCGCGAAGGATTTGATCCCCAGGACGATCTCTTCCTGCGCGTCGCCGGTGATGCCTTTCTTGGTCATGCCGGCGCGCAGATCTTTTTCGATCAGCTTCATGCGCTCGACCGAACGTTTGAACCCCATCGCCCGCCGCAGCTCGTCCGCTTGCCCGCCGGTGAATCCGGCGGCCACCATGGCCATCTGGATCAGCTGTTCTTGAAACAGCGGTACGCCCAGCGTGCGTTTCAAGATCGGTTCGAGCGACGGATGCGCGTAACGAACCTTGGTCGCGTCTTGCCGCCGCGTCAGGTACGGGTTGACCATCTTGCCAACGATGGGCCCGGGGCGAATGATCGCCACCTCGACCACCAGATCGTAAAACTCCTTGGGCTGCATGCGCGGCAGGGTGGCCATCTGGGCCCGCGATTCAACCTGGAAGACACCGACGGTGTCAGCGGCGCGCAGCATGCCGTAGACGATCGGATCGTCGGCGGGCAGCTGGGCGTAATCGATGGTCTTGGCTTCGTGGCGCTGGATCAGCTGGGCAGATTCCTCCAACACCGCCATCATTCCCAGGCCCAAAAGATCGACCTTCACGATCCCCAGATCGGCGCAGTCGTCCTTGTCCCACTGCACGACCACTCGTCCCGGCATGCTGGCCGGCTCCAGCGGCACCACTTCATCCAGGTGATGGGCGGCGATGATCATTCCGCCCGAGTGCTGGCCCAGATGCCGCGGCAAATTCAGCATCGCCGTCGCCACGTCGGCCAAAAGCCGGGTTCGCCCATCGGCAAGAGGAAACCCCGCCGCCGCCAGGTGCGCGCCCAGCGGTTCGTCGTCGCCGTGGATCCAGCCGGGAATGTGCCGAGCGATGCGCGCCAGTTGTTCTTCGGAAAATCCCAGCGCCCGCCCGCAGTCGCGCACCGCCATGCGCGGCCGGTAGGTGATCACGTTGGCGGTCATGGCGGCGCCGCGCGCGCCGTACTTGCGATAGACGTACTGAATGACCGCCTCGCGCTTGTCCCCCGACGGCAAATCCAGATCGATGTCGGGCATGCGATCGGCCATCGAGCTGGCGTTCTGCACACGTTCTTCCGACAAGAACCGTTCGAACAGCAGCTCCATCTTCACCGGATCGATGGCGGTGATGCCGAGGACAAAACAGGTGGCGGAATTCGCCGCCGACCCGCGGCCCTGGATCATGATGTCGCTTTCCTTGGCGAAGCGGACGATGTCCCAGACCACCAGGAAATAACCGGCCAGGTCCAGCTTGCTGATGATGCCGAGCTCGCGGGCAAGCTGCGTTTTCACCTTGGGCAGCAGCGGATCGTCGTCGCGTCGGTCGCGGTACCGAACGCGCATGCCTTCCCAGGTGAGGTGTTCAAGATAACTTTGCTGGGTGTGGCCAGCGGGGACGGGAAAGGTCGGGAAGGTGTAGCCGAGATCCGCCAGCGTGAAGGCGCAGCGCTCGGCGATGGTGCCCGTGGCGCGCACGGCGGTGGGCAGATCGGCGAACAGCGTTTGCATTTCGGACGGCGGTTTCAGCCAGCGCTCGCCGTTGCTGGCCAGCAGGCGGCCGATCTCGTCGACGGTGCGGTGGTGGCGCACGCACGTCAGCACGTCGTGCACGGCGCGCTGGGCGGGCCGCGCATAGCGCACGTCATTGGTGGCGACGATGCCGATCCCGTATGTGCGCGCCTGAGCAACGGCCGCGCGGCAGGCGTACGCCTCGGCGACGTCAAAGTGACGCTGCACCTCCAGGTACAAACGATCGCGCCCGAACGCCGCTTGCAGCAGCGGCAAGTCCGCGCGCGCCGCCGCGCCCCCGAGCGCGATCAACCCATCGGCGTGCTCGGCCAAAAGCGCATGGGTGACGCCGCCCACGGAGGGTCTTCCGGACGGTTCTTTCTTGCGACCTTCCTTGGCCCGGGTCAAAAGCCGGCAGAGGTTGCGATAGCCCTGACGGTTCTCCACCAGCACCAGCACCGGCCTCGCGGGCGGCGCCAAGGTGATCTCGGCGCCGACGATCGATCGCAGGCCGTGTTTGCGGGCGGCGCCGAAGAAGCGAGGCGCGCCATAGACGCCGTCGCGATCGCCCAGCGCTAGCGCGCCATAACCAAGTAGCGCGGCCGCCTCGACCAGATCTTCCGGCAGCGACGCTCCGTCGAGGAAGCTGAACGCCGACCGACACCGCAACTCGACATAGTCGGACGAATTCGTGGCCACCGATGAAGACTGAACATTTGATCAGTCCGTGTCAAGTGGTGCGCCCGGTCAGGTCAGCGGATGTCGAGATCGTCGATGTAGATTTTTCCGACGTAGCTGTTGGTGTCGAAGATCTGGATGTCGATGCTGCTGACCATCATCGTCGCCGCCGCGGTCGGCACCTTGTAGCTCGTGGTTTGCCAGTCGCTGGTCAACGGTTTGATCGTCGGCGTCAACGTCATGCTGCCGGCGCTGGTGATGAGGGTTACCGCCATGTACGTGGTGGGCTTTGGTTCAGGGAGGGCGGAGACGTGGATGGTGAGCATCTTGCCGGACAGGTTCTGCTGGTTGGCGGCGAGATCGATCAGGACTTCTGCCGTGGTGGTGTTGCCTGATGAGCCGCTGAAGGCAGTGGTGATCTCCAGGGCGTGCTGACCGCAATAGTGATTGGCGGTGCTGATGGTGACGCTCTGGGCGGCGGCTTGCATGGTGCCGAGGCGCGCGCCGGAGGTTCCGCTTTCGAAGGTGAAGGTGGCCGCCGGGGTTGGGCAGGGGTGGTCGACGCTGGCGTCCATCGCATCGGCCATCGGGCTAAGGTCGGCAGGGGCGTCGACCGCCGCGCCGCCGCTGCCGTCTCCGCCCGTGCCTGCGCCGCCGGTGCCGTCACCACCGGTTCCGGCGCCACCTGTTCCCGTGCTACCGCCGGTGCCGGCAAGGCCGCCGCCGCCGCTTCCGCTGTTGCCGCCGGCACCGGTGGAGGGAGCGGCCATCATGCCCCGGTTCGCGCAGGCAGAGGCCAAGCCGACCCAGAAAGAAGCCAGCAACAACCAGCGCGCCAGGCGACGGGACCTTCGTGACAACAAAGAAAAGTTTTTCATTCAGCTGGACCAGCGGGGGATGTACAGACGCTGCGGTCCCCTCCGGCCGGGGCGTAGCATAGCGAAACATAGGCTCAGTCGTAATAGCCGTCCAGGTACCATTGCCCGTCGCGCCGGTCCTGATGCAGCCGGTAAAGAGCCCCGTCCGAGGCGTGCACGTCCCAGTAGTCCTGCGAAAAATCTCCTCCATCGCCGGACGGGCGCCACCATTCGCTGTCGACCCGGTAGGGGCCGGCGGCGATCAGGATGCGCGCGGTGGTCTCCTGGCCGCGCAGCGCCGTGGGGCCATTACGATCGATCAGCACCTCGATGGGCTGGGCGGGACGGAACCGCCGGATGGTGAGACCGGGGTGGGCGGCCGCGCTGATCGCGGCGCGCGCGGCGCCACCTTCGATGGAGAACGGCGCCACGGCGACGGCGTCCTCGCGCCAGGTGTCGGGCGCTTGCGGGGCGCCGACGTTGTCAGGCCCGACCAGCGCCGCCAGGCGAGCGATGGTGGTGGCCAGACGATCGGGCGCCGGACCAGTGGGACGCAGAAAATCCAGCTGGCCGGCGCGGGCGCGGGCGGGCAGGGCGATCAAGTGAGCGCCGACCACCGGCGCCTCGGGCGGTCGCCGGGTCAGATCCAGCCGGCAGAGTTGCAGCAGCGTCGCTGATTCGCGCGTCGGCGCGGCGATGGGCACGTCGCGCACGTCGACGCCGCGCGGATCCAGCGCCAGCCGCAGCGTCAGCCCGGCGCAGGCCAGGCTGCGACAGGCCAGGCGCGCCAGCGCGCGATCGATGAGGCCACGCAGCACGAACGACAGCGGCTCCAGCTCGGCGAGGGGATAGTCGAGCTCGATCGCCTCTTCCAGCGCATCCGCCGGCAGGTGGGGGACGAATGGTTCGTCGTCGATGCCGGCGGCCAGTCGGCACAGGCGCCCGCCGACCTCGCCGAGGCGCAAGGCCACCTCGGCTGGAGGCAGGGCCGCCAGCGCGCCGGCGTTGGCCACGCCCCAGCGTCGCAGCGTGGCGCGCAGTGGATCGAACCCGTCGCCGGGCTCCGGGTGATCGCCGAGCAGATTTTGCAGCGGCAGCGGCGCCAGAAACGCGCGGGCGCCGCCGGGCGGAACCACCGCCACCGCGCGCGCGCGGGTGGCCACGCGGGCAATCCCTTTCGTCGCCGCGATGGCCACTCGCACGCCCAGCCCGACGTGGGCGGCGCGCGCGGCGATGGCCTGGGCGATCGCTTGATCGCCTTCCGGGTACAGGCGATCCAGATCGCCGACGTCGAAAAAAACTCGCTCTAGCTCGCTGTCGTCGATGCGGGCGGCAAAACTGAACGCCACATCGCCCAGCGCGGCGCGTGCGGCGGCGTAGTCAGCGGCAGAGGCGGTCAGAAGGCGCAGCGCCGGCGCGGTGGCGGCGGCCTGCGCGCCGGTCATGCCGCGGCGGACGCCGGCCCGCCGCGCTTCTTCGCTGATCTCGGTGATGCGCGGTTTTTTGTTGATCAGCCGGGAACCCTGGGATGGTTCCCGGACTCTCCCGCGATGGACTTCGCTCGGGCCAAGCCCGATCTCTGTCCACGCGTCCTCAGCGGCCAGCAGCGCCACCGTTCCCCCGCGCGCTTCGGGGGTTCGGCGCAGCACCGCTTGCAAGCCTAGCTGCGGGACGAAAACACAAGCAAGGCGCATGACTCTCCCACCGCTGCCGGCCCACCACTGGCTCCCTTCATCGGCTCGCGAAACAGACCGCCCCGTTCCCGCGCGGCGGTGGTCTGCAGATCCGCCAGCAACGGCGGGCTGGGCGGGCCGGTGTCGTTCGCGCTGTCGCTACTGGCCGCGCCCGGATGATGACGGTGAAACCGCACTTGTCGCGCGCGCAAGCTGATGGCGGCGCCAGCGAAGGCGCCCACCGTGCGCCAGGGCGTGGCGACCACGAGGGCGGTTTGCTGGCGCTCGGCCGCGTGCTTCAAACGATTCCACGCCGCGCCGGGGATGCGCGCGCGCCCTTCGCCGAGGTCCAGCGCGACCAAACCGAAGCCGCCCGCCGTCACCACCAGGTCCGCCGCCTTCAAGACCTGCTCGGCGCCGCAGCGGATCCACAACAAGTCAGGCAAGGCGACGCCGCATTGAGCGGCCAAGCGGGGATCCAGCGCGCCACCATTGTCCACCAGCGCCACCGTGTGCCCGGCGGCGATGGCGCTGGCCAGCGACGCCAGCAGCACCGACGTGCGTCCCGACGAACGCCGCCCGCAAAGTTCACTCAGCGCGCCGCGCGGCCAGCCGCCGCCCAGGAGATCATCCAGCGCGGCGATGCCGGTGGAGCAGCGGGCGCGACGCTCTGCCAAGCGGCTGGCCGTGATGAGGTGTGCCGACAGGGCGGGATCCAGATTCAGGGCCGCTTTGATCGACATCGGTCGATCCTGTGACTAAACATATGTTCAGGTCAAGGCTGACTTCGCGGCAGTGGCCATCTGTTCAAGATGACCGGGAAATTACGCGTTTTAGGGCGGCTTGCAGGGTCGATGTACTATCGTCGACGATGCGATCGTTATCGCTGCGCGGCACGGGGATCGTGGTGGGGGTGTGCCTGGCCAGTGCCGTCTGGGCGGCGCCCGTGGCGAATACAAAATCGACGTCGCCGGGCGCTCTCGGCCGACAACGGGTGGCGGTGGTGCGCCTGGAATTCGACAGCGGCGTGGCGGAAGCCTCGCGCGACCTGTTCGGGCAACGCCTGGACGAAGGGTTGGCCGCCGCGCAGTTCGAGGTGGTGTCAGCCGCCGAGGCCAGCAAGACGCTGACCGCGCTGCCGAATGCCAGCTTGCTCGCCTGCCGTGAACCCGCTTGCTACCCCAGCGTGGCCGAAGCGCTGGCGGTTGGCTATCTGGTGGCCGGCAAGGTGGCGGTCAGCAGCAAGACCTACGACATCACTTTAGAGCTGGTGAACGGCCGCACCGGCGACACCATCGGCACCAACCGTGAACGCTGTGACATTTGCGGCGTGGAAGAGGCGGCGGAAAAAATGGGCCTGGCGGCCTCGGCCCTGCGCGCTCGTCTGGAAGCGCTGACCAAGACGCCGGCGCGGTTCATCGTGCGCTCGCGGCCGGCGGGCGCGGCGGCCACGCTGGACGGCCAGCCCGCCGGCCCCACGCCGCTGGATCGCGAGGTGCCGGGCGGTCCGCACAAGCTGACGCTGGTGGCGCCCGGCTACGATCGACTGGATCGTTCCTTCATCGCCGTCAGCGGCGTCGACGAGACGTTGGAGCTGGACCTGGTGCGCTTGCCGACCAAGTTCCCTTATCGCGCCGCCGGCTGGATCGGAGTGATCACCGGCGTCGCCTTGATGAGCGCCGGCGTGTGGGCCATCAGCATCGACGGCAAGCAGATCGACTGCGCCACTTCCCAGCGCGACGTTTTCGGCCACTGCCCCTACGTGCGCGACAGCCGCATCGTCGGCGCGGTCCTGATCGGCACCGGCGTGGCGGCGACGACCTTGGGCGGCGTGTGGCTGTACCTGGGCAGTCTGGGCGGCCGTGGCGGCGGCAGCGGCGAGACACCGGCGGGGACGGTGCGCGCCGGGACGGGCGTGTTCGCGCGCGGATTTTTCTAGCCCGGTTTCAAGCGGCGTCTCACTTGGCCAGCTTGGTGGCGGCTTTTTCGATGCGGTCTTTGATCGTCTGATCGTTCGGCGCCAGCGCGTGCGCTTTTTGATAGTTGGCCGTCGCTTCGTCGTAACGGAGCAGCTTGAAGTAGGCGTCGCCCAATAGCACGAGGTGCTTGGCGTTCCTGGGGGCCAGGCGCGAGGCGCGGCGCGCGTAGTCCAGCGCTTCGGTGTAGTGGGCGCGTTCGAAGGCCACGTCAGCCAGGCCGCCCACCGCCGTCGCGTTCTGAGCGTCGGCGCGCACGGCGCGGTTGAAGGCCTGTTCGGCTTCGCCCAGGTGTCCACGGGCCAGCGCTGCCAGGCCGATTTCGGCGGCTTTTCTCGAAGTCACCGGATCGCGCGGCTGATCCGGATCCGCCTCCGCTTCTTTCTTTTTCGCCTTGGCCGCCGCCCCGGCGACAGACGTCGCGGTCGGCGCGGGCGGACCGACGAACACGGCGGGCATGGCCGTCGCGGCGGGGTTGGCGCTCCCCGCCGCGGGCGGCTCATTGGCTCGTTCGCGCGCGTCGAGATCCTGCGGATCCAGGTCGGCTATCAACTGATAAAGCGGGCGGGCCGCGTCCTTGTGTCCGACGTTCCACTCGGCCTGGGCGCGCGTGCGGAGACCGTCGGACAGCCGCGCCCGTTGCACGCCGCCCACGTCGAAGTCAGCCAGCGTCTTCAAGGCCAGCCGCGCCTCGGACAGATGTCCTTGGGTCGCCGCCAAGAACGTCCGGGTCGCCGCCTCCTTGGCGTTGTCGGTGGGCGAGGACGCCGGCGGCACCGCGGTCGTGGCGGTCGTCGGGCGGCGCTCGCGGGTGCGGATCTCCTCGGGCAAAAGCTCGGCCTTGCGCTGCAACTCCGGATCGTCGGGCATGAACAGCAGCGCTTCTTTGTATTTGGGCAAGGCCAGATCGCGCAGGCCGGCCTTCAAAAGCTCGTTGCCGATCACCGTCAGCGCCGATGCGTACGCCCGCCGCAAACCAAGCGCGCCCGCCGAGCGACGCCCGGTCTTGCTGGCCTCTTCCTCGGCGCTGATGATGAAGTGCAACGCCGAATCGTCGAACGGGCGCACGTACCGCTGCCGCCGCGCCGCCTGATCCGCCCGCAACAACGCTGACGCCACCGCCGGCGCTTCGTCGGTGTTGGTCAGCTCGACGCGCACCTCTTTGACGATCACCTGTGGTTTGCGAATCACGCCCAGATACAAGGCAACCGCCACCGCCACCGTCGCGATGCCGCTGGCCGCAGCGATCACCGTCCGTCGCGCCCGCCGGCCGGGGGCGGGCATGCGCCGTTCCAGGCGCGCGCGCCACTCGTCGTCGACGGCGGGCAATTCCAGATCGTCCCAGGGCGTGGTCAGCCCGGCGGCGATCTGGGCGTCGCACAGCAGCGCCTCGACCGCGGCCATGGTCTGCGGGCGGGCGGCGGGATCTTTTTCCAGCATGCGCATCACCAGCGCGGCCAGCGCGTCGGGCACCTGCTGAGCGGTGTGGTGACCCAGCGGTTCGGGCAGATCCTTCACCTGCATGGTCAGCGTGGCGATGTTGTTCTTGCCGTGAAAGGGGACCTTGCCTGACAACATTTCGTAGGCCATCACGCCCAGCGCATAGATGTCACTGCGGCGATCGTAGCCGTGGCCGCCGGCGCGTTCGGGGGCGATGTACTCCGGCGTTCCCGAGATCTCTTCCTGCTCGGCGGTTTGGTTCAAAAGGCCGGCGATGCCAAAGTCGACCACCTTGACCGCGTCGGTGCGCTTGCTCTGGGCGATCAACATGATGTTGTCGGGCTTGACGTCCAGGTGAACGATCGACTTTTCGTGGGCGGCGCCCAGCGCCTTGGCCACCTGGCGCAGGATGCCGATGGTCCGTGCCGGCGAAACGTGCGTCGATTCGCGCAAAACCCGACCGAGCGATTCGCCTTCCAGGTATTCCATGGCGAAGAAGACGCGGCCGTCGGGGACCTCGCCGAAGTCGGTGACGTCGCAGATGTACGCGCTGCCGATCTTCGAAGCGGCGCGCGCCTCCTGGCGGAAAAGCTGCAGCGTCTCGGGATCGGGCGCCACATCGACGCGCAACACTTTCAGCGCCACCTTGCGTTCGATGTCGACGTGCTCGGCGGCGTACACCGTGCCCATGCCGCCTTCGCCGATCTTCGAGACGATGCGATAGCGCGTGCCTGGCACCACCTTGCCCGGCGCCAGATCCACCGGCGCGGTGACCAGCTTGGGCCGGCGGCCGGCGGTGGTATTGCCGGCGTCGGGTCGACGGAGCGTGATCACCCGCCAGGTGGGCGGGGCCAGCTCGCGCTTGGGATCGACGGTCTTCATCAGCTGGCCCAGCTCGGCGCGATCGCCGATCAGGGCGCCAGCAAAATTGGCGCGCACCAGCGTCTTTAGTTGCGTGTTCGGCGGCGTCGCGGTCGGCGCGGCCAGCACGCGCAGGATGCCGGCCAGGGCGGTGCGCAGTTTTTCGCAGTCAGCCGGCCGCTGCGCCGGATCGCCTTGCAGCGTGGAGCGCGCCAGGCGCATCAAGGCGTCACCCGACGCGGCGGGGTTGGCGGCCAGCAGCGCCGGATCAGGCCGCGCGCCGGTCATCATCTGCCACAGCAGATCGCCGACCAGGTAAACGTCGCTGGCTGCGGTGGCGCCGTTGTTGTTGGCCGTGTTGTTGGTGGTCGCCAGCTCGGGCGGCACGATGATTTCCGTGCGCGGGGCAGCGCGCGAAAGGGTGGCGCCGTAGTGAACCACCTTCACCTCGCCGTCGGTGGACAGCAGGATCGATCGCGCCGACAAGGCCAGCGGCGCGCCTGCCATCGCCGATTGGCGGTCGTTGATGTGACGCAGGTACTGCAGCGCCGCCGCCACCTCCATCGCCACGTACACCGCCAGCTCGGCGGGCAGAGGCCGTTGGGTTTGTTTCAATCGGGCGATCAGCGCCGCCAGATCGCCGCCTTCGACCAGCTCGCTGACGAAGAACAGGCGCTGGTCGGCCATGCCGATGTCGTACAGCTGGACGACGTTGCCATGAATTCGCCGCACCAGGTCCGACGCCTCGGCGCGCAGGGCGGTGACCAGCTCGGGGGTGCGCGTGGAAGTTTCGGGCAAGACCTTCAGCGCGCAGAAGCGTTCGATCTCCACCGGCCGCAGAGCGGCGAAGACCTCGCCACGCTCGCCTTCGGCAAGCTGCTTCAACAGCAACAGCTTGCCGAACATGCGCGGCAGCCGACTTTCACGCGTGGCCGCGTTTGCCCCTTTGAGTGTCGCCTCGCCCATGCCGCGCGTTGGCTAACCGTACCATGGCCGACGGTTTTCCGGCGGCCTGATCGATTTTCGGCCCAGGCCATCTATTTTGTGCGCTGTTTGTAAGGGCGTCGCCTTTCACAGCCATCATCATTATTGTTGGGTTTGGCCGTCGGTCCAGTGCCGCTGGCAGCGGCCCGCGCTGGACGGCGCGCGAGTTCCCATCACTAAAACGCTGCCGCCGTCGTGCCTTACTGGCAGATGCCGTACAGCGTGTCGTTCTTCAGCATGGTGCACGACTGGCCGGTCGGGCAGTCGCCGGTCGAACCGGCCTTGCAGAGGCGCCGACATTTTTTCGGGTCGGTGCCCATGGTGGTGCAGATGAGTCCGGGGCGGCAGTCGGCGAAGACGGCGCAGGTGTCGCCTTCGTTCTTCACGCTGCCGGCCGGGACGCAGCGACAGTCGACCTGATCCTGTTCGCCGATCAGCAAGCACCCGAGGCCGGTGGGGCAATTGGTGGTGGCCAGGCCGCGCGGATCGCAACCGAAGGTGCAGGTCTTGTGGCCGGTGGGGACACCGTTGCAGTCGACTGGCCCCACGCACAAGCTGCCCGCGCCCAGACCAATGCCGGTCGCCGACGTGCAGTCGCTGTCGGTCTTGCAGAACTTCAGGCAGACCTGAACGTTGCACTGCGCTTCGGTGGTCGAGTAATCGAAGCACTGCGTTCCTTGCGTGCAGGCGCTGTTGTCGTTCGGGCAGGACTGGCCCGGACCCGACGGGCCGGCTGGCACGCACAGTCCTTGACCGGCCTTGCAGTCGACGAAGCAGGTCTTGTCGGCGCCGCAGGTGGCAGCGGCCGCCGGATCGCAGCCGGGGAAGGGCGCGACTTCTTGATCGCCGCCATCGCCGACGCCGCCGTCGGTGGGGCAGATCGGCGCGTTGCTGGTCAAGGTGACGGCGGCGGAGGTCACCGTGTCTTTTTGTACGTTGGCCGTCGTCGAGCCGGTGGCCACGCGGCAGCCGGCGGCATTGCTGGCGGCCACCGCCAGCGTGACCGGGCCGTCGCGATCATTGCTGAAGCTGACCGACAACGTGACCGGCGGATTGATCAGCGATCCGGCCACGCCGATGGTCGACGATTTGCCGGGATAAGTCAGCGTGACCGCCGAGCCGGCGCCGGCGCCGGTGACAGCGACCTCGACGGTGTCGACGCGGACGATGGCTTGATCGGCGGCGGCCAACGTCAGCACGACGAACGACTGATGCTTGGCGCAGCCGGCCGCGCTGAAAATGAGGCCAGCCAGCACCGCTCGGACGCTGGACCGCAGGCTAGAACGCACGCATGTCCCCCAGCGTGGTGTTGGGCGTGTTGGGCCCGGACGACGAACTTGCCAGCAAGATCGCTCCCGCGGTCAGGACGACCACGCCGATGGTTCCCCAGAACCAGGCCTTTTTGTAGAACGGCTTGTTCGGAGGTGGCGTCGGCGCCGCCTCGAGGGGAACGGCGACCTCTGGCTCAGGAGACGGCGCGTAGACGGGTGGCGGGGCGACCGGAGGCGCGAAAGAAGGCGCGCCGGGCGGTTGCACGTCAGCGGGTGGCGCCGGCGACAGCGGCACCACGGCGTCACCGTCGGGCACCGTCGGCGTGCCGGGCGCGGGCAGCGGCGCGGGCGGTTGCGGCGGCGGCGTGGTGCCACTTTGCTGAGCGTGGGCGCTGGCGCCGCCGGCCAGGACCAGGCCGGCCAGCGTCAGCATCGCCACGCGCATCCGCAGCGTCGGCAAGCGAAGGGGAGATAAGCGCGGCATCGGCGTCATTGTGCTTTCGCCTGAGACGCGCGTCCAGTCCCGGCCATTCACAGCCCGCCGGGGCGAAGCAGCGAAAGCTAATCTGTCTCGGGACCGGAGCGCAGATCGCGACGCTGCCCGGCCGGAAAAAGCCGGTCCATCAGTTCGGCCATGTCCCGGCGGTTGCCGATGTTGGGACCGAGTTCACGTTTGAATTCCTCGGCGCTCTGGTAGCGCTGGGCCGGATCGTTGGCCAGCGCGCGTTGCAAGATCGCGGCGGCGGCGGCGGGCAGCTCTTCGATCTGGTTGAACTGGGAGGTGGCCGGTCCCACCGCCGCGCGCATCAGGCGATTGATGGTGGTCTCGCCGCCGTAAAGAAACTGGCCGGTCAGGCAGTAGTACAAGACCAACCCGGCCGAAAAAATGTCGCTGCGCACATCGACCGATTCTCCGCGCGCCTGCTCGGGCGACATGAAGCAGGCGTTGCCCTTCACCATGCCCACCTCGGTGCGGCTGACCCGGCGTTCGGCCTTGGCGATCCCGAAGTCGGTCAACTTCACCTCGCCGCGATAGGAGATGAGGATGTTCCCCGGCGCGACGTCGCGATGAACGATGTCCAGCGGCTTGCCGTCCTTGTCCGTCTGCGAGTGGGCGAAGGCCAGCGCCTCCAGCACGTCGTGAACGACGTAAAACGAGATGGGAACGGACAGCGGGGTGCCCACCAGCTCGAGGTGCTGTTGCAGGATCTTTCCCAGGTCGCGCCCGTGAATGTATTCGAGCGCGAGAAAATATTCTTCGCCGGCCTTTCCGAAATCGAACACCGGGACGATGTTCGAATGGACCAGCCCCGCTTGCAGGCGCGCTTCGTCGATGAATTGATTGACCACGTCCCGCTGGCGAGAAAGATGGGCGTGCATGCGTTTGACCACGAAGTGGCGCACGAAATCCTCCGCTCCATACGCGGCGGCAAAAAATATCTCGGCCATTCCGCCTTCGCCGATGCGTTCAATCAAGCGATAGCGGCCCATCTCGGTCAGGCCGCCCGTGGCGTCCGGCGCCGGCGCGACGGCGACCGCCGAGGCCGAAGGCGAAGCCGAGACCGCGCGTCCGGTGATGTCGACGGGTCGAGTGGTGGCCAGCTGGCTGGGCAATAGCTGGGTGCCCGAGACCGGTCGTGAACCCGCCGGGCGCGGCACGGTGGGCACCGGCACCGGCGCCTTGGGGTTCATTCCGCTCGGCGGCGTTGGGATCTCATCGCCTCGCGCCGACGGCGATGGCTGGGCCGCACGCCGGCGGGGCGCCCGAACCACCACCAGCGCGAACACCGCTAACGCCGCACCCACCAAGGCGAGCAGGAGACCGCCCCATTCCCGCGCCGGTGGCGGCACCGGCGGCGAGACGCCCAGCAGCCACTGCCGCTCACCGAGCGGCCAGGCCACGCCGATGCGACCTTCGGCCAGCATCATCGGGCCGTTTCCTTCGTGCCCCACCAGCGATTCAACCAGCCCGCGCGTCGCCGGCGGTCCGGTCACACCGACCAGACTTTTCCCGTCGGACAGACCGACGAGATCTCCCGCCTGGCCGGCCACGCGAGCCAAGATCGCCTGATCGAGTGGCGCGCCCAGCAAGACCACCGGCGCGTCAGCGGTCGCTGCGGCGGCGTTGTTGTCTTTGCCGGCCGGCAGCCGCGCCGCCGCGCCCAGGAAGGCCCGCCCGTCGGCTGCCCGGACCACGCCCGCCGCCGTGCCCGCGGCCCGCGCCTGCTTGAGCATGTCGATCGCCGTTGCCTCTGCCGGGCGCGCCCCGAGGGCCGCCACCACCCCGCGGTCGGTGATGACGGCCGACAAGGCATAGCCGGCGCGGTAGGGTATCCACCACTCTTCGTTTTCCAGCAGATCTTGAAAAGTCGTGCGATCGGCGCCCATCTTCCATGCCGAGCGCAGCTCGGGCAGCGCGGCCGCCGCGCTCGCCGCCGGCACCAACCCGGCCGCCGCGGTGTCCAGCGCTTGCTCGACGCGATCCCGGACGGCGGCGCCGGCCTTGATCAGATCCGCGGGCGCCGGGCGCGAGGATTCAAACTGCCACAGGCCGACAGCGGCCATCACCAGCCCGGCCGCCAGCAGGGTGTATTTCAGCGTCGCGCGCCGACCATCAGTTCTCATACGAACCGTAGGCGCCTCCCTGTTTGTTCAAATGGGGACCTGTCGATCGCACCTCTGTCGACAAGGTCACGCTGGCGCCGTCCGCGGTGACGTCAACCTGCTGAGAGGCCGGCTTTAAATCAGGTCCCCAGACCACCACCCGGCGGTTGCCGATCGGGATGGCCGGCAGGTGAAAGGTGCCGTCGGGGCGCACGCGGGTCCAGTGCGTGTTCGGCACCACCAGCACGTCGGCGCGCATTTTTGAATGAATGTTGCAGAAGATCTCGACATGACCTGGCTTCAGCAGCGTCACCGGCTTGGGCACCTGTCCCGCCTTCAGCGTGCCCACGTCGAACGCATCGCCCGGGGTGTTGGAGAAAACATTGTGAAAGACGGTGTCCTGGTTGGGAAACAACACATGCGATCCGACCGGAACCACCGCCACCATGGGGACGAACTGGCGATTGGCCTGCTTGATCTCGATGGTGGGCGGATGCGCCGGCAGGCCGTGCGAACCGTCGAGATAAACATAGGCTTCATTGGGCAGACCGCCGCCCACCTGCACGCGGCCGGTGATCGCCGCGGTGCTGGCCGCCGGGGTCGCTGCCGTCGGCGCGCCGCGGGACCCAGGCGATCGCGGCAGCGGTCCCGGCGCAACCGCGCCGGGGACCAGCGATGGTGCCGCCGTCGGCGCCGGTCCCCCGCTGTTGAGATAACGCAGCAGCGACTCCTGCATCTGCATCAGCTGCAAAATCAGCTGCCGCTGTTCACGCTGATCTTGCTGGAGGCGGGCAATCTCGCTCTCCAGCCGGGTGATATCGCCGGCGACGGGGGGCGCATCCGCCGCCCGGGCCGCCGCCGAACCGAGCAGCAGCGTCAATCCCCCGGCCAGCAGCGTGCGTGAACGATGGCGCATCGATCTCCTCAATAGCTTAGAACCAGGCTGCTGGTGAAGACGTCATCCGGGATGCTTGGCACGTTGCCGTACTCACCGTTGCGAAGATACTCCGCTTTCAGCGTCGCCCAAGTATCCAGCACCAGACGAACCCCGACCGTACCGCGCCAGTTTCGGCTGACGTACGCCCGCTGTGTCGGCAAGGTGATGTCGGCGCTGCGGTAGCCGAGGCTGCCCAGCAAGCCCCACGACGGCGTCAGCATGGCGTGGACCTCGACATATCCGCCGCCGTGCAGGGCCAGCGAGTAAACGTTCTGCGTCGGATCGCCGGCCGCGGCGCCTTTCAACCATTGCGCCAGCACGTCGACCGGGCCGGCGCGGGCCAGGAGGTCGAAGCCATAGAACCACATCGGGTGTTGCACGCTGGTGGTGCGATCCTGCGGGCCGTAGCTGCCGGAGGCGCCCAGCTCCAGCGAAAACGGCAGCGGCAGGCGCACGGACAGTCGTCCGCTGACGGTCTTACCGGCGTTGCTGTCGGTCTCGTCGTAAAAGAAGAACTGCTCGGTGGTGTTCGAACCGTTGGTGGCGGCGGCGGCGATGGTCAGCCAGTCGTCTTCGCCGAACTTGCTGCGCACCTTGACGCCCAGGGCGGGGCCGGTGGTGTAACGGGCGATCAAGGACGGCGTGATGCCAAACCGCTGGTCGGATTTGCGCTGGCGGTATTCGATGCCCAGGACCGAATCAATTTTCCCGACGAAGATCGACGTGCGCTGCGATTGCGTGGGCAGCCATTCCAGCTGGGCGAGATCGACGTCCAGCATGTCGCCCAGCGAAAAATTGCTGCCCGTGCGCGGGGTGAAGTTCACGCTGGTGGTGATGATGGCGCTGGGCACAGGGGTGGCGCGCAGGCGCAGGTTGATCTCGTTGACGATGAACCCGGGCGCGCCGCGCGAATGAATGCCGTCGTATCGATCGACGCCCGGCGGATTTCCCAGATCGGCGACCTCCCCGCGCGAATTGATCGCCGGGGCCAGGATGTCGCCAGGGAAGACCCAGGTGTAGCCGGCGTATCCCGGATAGGTGTGCATGACATCTTGAACGAAGCCGCTGCCGTTTCCTTCCGTGGCGAAGAAGCCAAAGTCGACATAGCCGCTGACCGTGACCGTCTGCCGCCGGTGGGTGGCCAGCTCTTCGTTCTGACGGATCTGTTCGGCCAGGGGATCAGAGTCTTCCAGCGACGAATCGTCGGGGGGGTCGACCTGCGCCTGGCCGGCCCGGGCGGCGGCGACCAGGACCAGCGCCAGACCGGCGGCGGCCTGCCGGGGCAACTTCAAAGAC
Source organism: Polyangia bacterium (assembly GCA_036268875.1). Taxonomy (GTDB): domain Bacteria; phylum Myxococcota_A; class Polyangia; order Fen-1088; family Fen-1088; genus DATKEU01. The sequence goes on from DATATI010000069.1 coordinate 21,527, forward strand.
CGTCTCCGTTGGCGTCGATCGTCGCGTCAGCGCCGGCATCGGTGGGGCAGGCGAGCGTCGCGCTGGCTGGCGCGGCACCGTTCAAACAGGTCGGGGCATAAGTGTCGGCCGGCGGACCGATCAGCACCGACGGTCCCGGTCGGCCGGTCAACGTTCCCAGGAAGGCCACCAGATCGGTGCGATCCTGATCGGACAGGTTCAAAGGCGCCAGTTCCGACGTGCCCCAATCCCGGCTGACGTCCGACAGCGCTTGATCGTAGTGCCAGACCACATCGGCCAGCGTGGCGTACGATCCGTCATGCATGTACGGGCCGGTCATGGCCACGTCGCGCAGGCTGGGTGTCCGCCACGCGCCCAGCCAGCGCGCCGGTGGCTTGGCGCCGCCCGCGTCGTCGTAGGTCGCCGGACCTTCGTCGGCGCACCCGTGGAGATCGCCGATCGTCGCGCCGCTGTCGCAGTCGGCTTTGTGAGCCAAATAGAATTCGTTGTCGAGGCAGGTGCAGCGGCGAAAGATGGTGGTCGCCGGGATCGACGGCGCGCTGGTGGACGGGCACTGGCGAAACGTGGTGGTTGCCGACGGCGACGTGGCGCTGCTGGCGGCGTGCAGCTTCTGCATCCCGGCGAAGGCGCCGACCGGCAGGCAAGCGCCGCCGGTGGCAACGCCCGCGGGCGCGCCGGTCGCGGTGCTGTCGACCTGGGCGTCGCCCGCGCCGCCGTCGGCGATCGCGTCGGGGAGGCGGCAATCGCAGCCCGGAGTCTCGCACGCCGGCACCGTCGGCACGTGATTGCCGGCCTGGCCGATGCCGATGTCGTGAAACTGGCGGTCGGAAAACAGGCTGCTGTTGTGGCAGTTCACGCACCCGGCGTGGCCAATGAAAAGTTTGAGGCCGCGTTTCTCCGACGGATTCAAAACATGGGACGCCGGACCGGCGTTCACGAAGGCGTCGAACCGCGAACGATCGCTGGTCAGGAACCATTCGTAGGCGCCGATCGCCTTGGCGACGTTGGCGTGCACGCGCGCGGCCAGGGTTTGCGGCAGCTCGGGATGGCACAGGCGCGCATCGTCGTAGGCCGTGCGGAAGGCGGCAGTCTTGGCCGTCGATGCGCTGGGGACGGCCATGTACGAACCCATCTGTGACACGTCCGCGTTCAACGACGTCAGGTCGCCGAACACCGCCTGGTAATCGTCGTCGCCGAGGTAGCATTGCGCGACCAGGTACAGCGTCTTTTCTCGGCGGCTGTTCATGGAGACCGAGCTTTCCATGACCTGCGCCGCTTGCGACCAAAGGGCATCCGCCCGGCCATTCCAGTAAAACACCGGGAAGAAACGGGCGACGTTCAGCGTCTGCTGGGCGTTGACGTCGTACCAGCCGGCCCCGTTCGACACGTTGGACGGCTGCGAGGTGAAATCCGAGCCGTAATGAGCGGGATCGTGACAAGTGGCGCACGAGATCCCAAGCTCGGGCGTGGTCGCTCCCGGCAGACGGGGAGCGGGCGCCGGGCAGCTGTAGCTGTCTTTCGGGTCGGCGCCGTCGCCCGACAACCGCGGATCGTAGTAGAGGCGCCAACCCAGCCGGACAATCGCCGGCAGGTCGGCGGGATCGGTGGCGCTTTGGACCGCGTCCCACTGGGTGGGATCGAGAAACTCGTTGGACGGATCAGCGGGCGGTGGCGAGGCCGCGACGTTGGCCAGCGACGAGACCAAGGTCCATTCGTCGCCCGAGAAAAAACAGTCGTCGCCGCTGGCGCAGTGGCCGCCCCAGCCTTTGCCGCAGCCGCCGAGCAGACCAATCGCCAGGACCGCCGCTGGAACACGCCACCCCATCGTTTTTTCGCCGTCTCGAACGGCCGAAACCTTATCCGACAATCCGGGTCGAAGGAAGCCGCTATCTGCTGCCGGGCACCGGCGGTCCGCTGCGGCGGAATTGCTCGACCCAGGTCAGACGTTCGGCGGTGTCCTGATCGCGCAGGCGCTCGGCCTCGGTCTCGGCGTCGGCCAGCAGGCGGCGCAGGGCGCCCCGCGCGCTCAAGAAATCGCCGATGCGGTAGCCGGCCTCGACGATCATGTGGCGGCACTCGCGCAGAAAATCCGGCGGCAGCGGCGGGGCGGTGGAGGCGCCGCTTGGGATGTCGTCCTCCTCGCAAGCGGCGCGCAGGTAGGGCAGAGCATGGGTGGCATCGCGTCCCAGAAGTTGTCGGCCCACCAGGTACGGACCCAGGCGATCGTCGGGGTAAAGACGCGCGTAGTCCGTCAGCAGGAAAAATCCCAGCACCGCGTCGGGCGCCTGATCCAGATCGTCGCCGTACAAGACGCGGCCCAGGGTCTGGCGCGCCTGCAGCGTGCGCAGGGCGCGCAGGCGAGCCTGGGCCGTGCGCCGCTCACCCTCGTCGGTGGACAGGGCGATGACTCGCTTCTCCGATGCTTCGGCGTTGGCGAAGTCCCCCGCGTGGTAGTGCAGCGTCGCCGCCAGCGACGAGGCCCGCGCCCGCAGCGGATCGGTCAGCTCGGCGTTGGTGGCCAGCTGGTTGAACGTCTGCTGGGCCCGCCCGCGTTCGCCGGCCATCGCCTCGGCCCAGCCGAGCTCGAGGCGAAAGGTCGGCTCGTCGGGATCGTCGCGGCAGGTCTCTTCCAGCATGCGCACCGCGCGGGCGGGCGCCGTGCGCAGCAAGCCGCGCGCGTCGGCCACCCGGGCCGCCAGCTCGCGCGCGCAGATCTTCTTGAAGATGGCCGGCCGGCGAAACAGCTCCTTGGCCCGCGCCCGATCGCGCGTCGACAGCGGCTGCCGCGCCAGGAACTGCCGCCACTCGTCTTCCAGGTTGGCCAGCGGCGTTCGGTAGACGTCGCGGAAATTTCCCGCCGAATGATAGAGGCGACGCAGTTTCTCGGCCCCGCGTGTCTGCAGCAGGAACGTGCAGAACGATCCGGCCAGCACGTACGCCCGCGGTCCGGACACCGCGCTGAACCCGGCGCCCACCACCGTCGCAAGCGGCGGGGCGCGCCCGTCGGCGACGATGGCCTGCGCCTGCTGATGGATGGTGGACGGCCCGTCGGGATCGCCGGCGTCGGCCGCTTCGGCGATGCCTTCGATGAGGCCGCTCGCGATGCGCGGGTAGGGGATCGGTCCTTTCCAGTGCCAGCCGAGGGCGATGCCCAGCAGCGGATCGCCGAACACGCCCGCGAAGACGTGCGCCATCTCGTGGCGGATGCGCGAGGAGGGAAAGCGTTCGGCCTGCACGAAGATCTCGCGGGTCCACGGCTTGGCGTACAGCGTGTGGCCGGCGCCGACGGTGTCCTTCTTCAGCTCGGCCGACGGGAATTCGTAGACGGTGATGGGACCGGCCGGCTCGACGCCCAGCGTGTGGCGAAGCTGGTCGTAACGAAACTCCAGATCCTCGGCGGCCAGGCCCAGGTCGACCTTGGTCTTGCCCGCCGTCGATGAATAACGCAGCACGAAGTGCTGCGTGCGCATCTCTTGATCCAGCACGCGGAGGACGTCGGCGTGGCGGGTGTGAAAGCCCAGGACGCCGCGCTCACAAAACAAGATCGCCGACGCCACCAGTAAAACGGACGCGCCGGCGACCAGCTCGCGCGGCCACCGACGCGGGTTCGCGCCCCGACCGAGAGTCGCCGCGGCGGTGGTCACGGCGGCGGCGATCCACACCAGGTTGGTCAGGCGAAACCACAACAGACGCTCGGGCGGCCGGATCGCTTCGTCGTAGATCGGCCCCGGGAAATAGCCCCCGAACGGATCGAAGGCGAAGACCGCCGGATCGACGTAGGCGCGCACCAGGGCCCAGGCGATCGACAGCGCGGGCAGCGCGAACGCCACCAGCCGCCCGCGGCGTGGGAAGATCATGGCTGCCAGCGCGCCCGCCGGCGCGGCGTACAGCATGGTCCCCACCGGCAGCAGGGCATAAAAAGCCAGGCCAGCGCCGACGCTGCAGTTGGCAACGCGAACGGCGTTGGCCAGCGACAGCAGCAGCGGCAGCAGCAGCAACGTCAACCCCGTCAGGGCGGCGCGGACGGCGAGGCGCCCCACCGGCGGCGGCTGGCCGGGCGACCAGGCGCCCGCTGCTCTCGCCCGCGCCACCACGCCGTGGCCGACGTCCACGCCGGCCAGCGCGGCGCCGAAACCGAGGGCGAACGAAAAGTCGAAGCCCAGCAGATCAAACAGCGGCACGAAGTCCAGGGCCGCCGCCGCCACCGCCAAAAGCCCGCCCCAGATCAGCGCCCGCCGCCCCAGGCGCGCGTTGACGGCGCCGAGGGCGCGCCTTACCATCGCGGCACGCCCATGTCCGACGAGAACGATCGGCGAAACCAGAACCGAGCGCCCATCGAATTGAAGGTCGAGTACAAGCGGCTGAACACCTTCTTCTACGATTACACGAAGAACATCTCGAAGGGTGGCACGTTCATCAAGACGGACAAGCCGCTGCCGATCGGGACGGTGTTCCTGTTCAAGCTGCTGGTCCCCGCCCGCACCGAGCCCCTGCCGCTGCGAGGCGAGGTCCGCTGGGTGGTGCGCGAGGGCGAGCCGCTGCCGCCCGAGGCGCCGCCCGGCCACGATCAGGGCATGGGCATCCGGTTCGTCTATGACAGCGCCGAACAGCAGCGAGGTCTCGAACGGGTGGTCGAGAAGATGATGGTCGACAGCCTGGGCCAGCTCATCTATTCGCGGCTGGTGGGCGCGGCCAGTGATCCCCGACGCGGCCCGATCAAGGACGAGAAGGGCCGGTCCTAGCGGCGGCGCGTTTCAGCTCGTCCAGGGCGGCGCGGGCGGCGTCGACGTTGCCAAGGCCGATCTCGGCGCGGGCCAGCTGCGCCAGCACCGCCGGGCGATCGTCGGCGCCCGCGGCCAGTGCGTGCAACAGGTGCGCGCGCGCGGTGTGGAATTTTTTCTGTTCAAGGTAGCCACGCCCGATCAAGAAGTTCGTCAGCCACAACTCGGGATCGGACTTGAGGTGCTGTTCCAGCAGGCCGATGGCTTTGTCTGGCTGCCCAGCGCCCAGGGCCAGCAGCGCCAGCCGGGCCACCGGCAAGGCGAAGCTGCTGTTTTGCAGGGCGGCCTCTTGATAGTGCGCGACCGCTTCGGGCAGGCGCCCGGCCGCTTCGGCCAGCTCGCCCAGGCGCACCTGAGCGGCGCCGAACGACGGCGCCAGCGCGCGGCACTGCTGGAACATCTGCGTGGCTTCGTCGACGGCGCCGGCGGCGTGCAGGGCGTTGCCGATCAAATAGGCGGCGTTGCACGACTGCGGGTTGCGGCGCAGCGCCTCGCGCAGCGTTGCCAGCGCCACCGCCGGCTCGCTCTGCACGCCGCCGAGAAACAACCACGGCACATAAAACGCGGGTGCCGCGCGCCGGGCTTCGGCAAAGCAGCGCCGGGCCTCGGCGGGGCGGCCGCTCTGCTGGTGGCGGAGGCCGTCGTATAGCAGCCGCTCGACCGCGCCGTCGCCGGCGGCGCGATAGTGCGCGTCGGGAAAGGTCCAGCTTCCTTCGGGGAGCGGACGCGGCGTCGCTGATCGTGCTGTCGTTCCGGCGGCTTTTTCACTCCTGCCGGGCGCCGGATATCCGAGCTGCGACGCCACCGATAGATAAAAGCCCAGACGATCGGCGGCGTGCGGCCGTTCCAAGCGCGTCGCCGCCACCCGCTGGCGCGCGCGGGTGGCCATTGCCCGCCGCTCCGTCGGATGCGACGCCGCCCAGTCCAGCGCGGCTTGCAATTGCGGCAGATCGCCGAACAGCAGACCGTTGTCGCCCGGCGCAATCGTCTGTCGGTACGGCTCCAGATCCGCGGCGATCGCCAGCACGCCGTGCGCCGCGTATTCCAGGTATTTGACGTCCGAACGGCAGCGGTTGAACGCCGTCGGCAAAAGCGGCGCCAGCCCGACGTCGAGGCCGCGCAAGAAATCGTAGTAGGCGTCGATGCTGCCGCCGGGAGTGAACGAGAACCGCTCCGCCGGCAGCCAGGCGAACAGCTCGCGGAAGGACGGATCGCCCATGATGGCCAGCGTGGCGCGCGGATGGCGGCCGAAGAAACTTTGCAGCGCCGGCACCATCCAGCGCAGATCGTCGCGGTGGCCGAGCGAGCCGCCCCAGCCGACGGTGACGGCGCCGTCGTCGGCGCTGGCATCACCGGCGGGTGCCGGACGCTCGGCCGGCATTTCCCACAGGTGATTGCCGAACACCGCCAGACGTGGGTTCAGCTCCCCGAAGCGGCGTTGCAGCTCGGCGACGGTGAACTGCACAAAATCCGCCTGCCGGGCCAGCTGTGAAGACAGGCTGCGCGAGATGAGGTTCACCGCCAGATACGCCGTCGGGTTCCACGGCTGCGGCGCCAGGAAGTGATCGTTGATCTCGTATCCGGTCAGCTTGCGCCGCCGGCGGCGCGCCTCGATCACCGGTAGAAAATCGGCGTCGACGACGTCGCACAAGATCAAGATGTCGGCGTCCAGCAGCAGGCCGGTGGTCGACAGCTCCGGCGTCAGCAGCGATCCGCTGAGCACGCTGACGTTCGGCAGCTCGCCGAGCGCGCGGCACGGCTGCAGCGTGCGGTAGATGTGATCGCCCTGGCGGCCGCGGTTGGGCGACTCGAGGTGAACGATGACCAGCGAATCGCCGGTCGCGCTCACGACCGTCGGCGGGCCAGCTCTTGGCTGGCGCTGCCGGTCGCGCCGATTCCCTTGTTGGTGGGAAGGGTCATGGCGAAGCGGGTTTCTTCTTGCTGAAAATCGGCGGTGAACAGGACGCGCATCATCTGAAGCGTGGCGCTGGCCCCGCCGGTGGCGTGCGGGTGGACGGCGGCGCCGAACTCGGCGGCGCTTTGATAGCGCTGGGCCGGATCGACCTGCAGCGCCTTGGCCACGAGCTCCGCGCAGGGGCCGGGCAGGGCGGCGATGCGGGCCAGCTCGTCGGGACCGGGGCCGGTGGCGGCCTTGACCAGCAGCTCATACGTGGTGTTGCCGCGATAAAGGATCTCGCCGGTCAGGCAATAGAACATCACCAGGCCAAGGGAAAACAGATCGGCGCGGGCATCGGTGTCGGTGCCGCGCGCCTGCTCGGGGGCCATGAAGCTGACGTTGCCTTTCACGACGCCGCTCTGGGTCTTGGTGACGCGGCCCTCGGCTTTGACGATGCCGAAATCGAACAGCTTGACCTCGCCGCGCGCCGACACCAGCACGTTGCTGGGCGAGACGTCGCGGTGGACGATGCCCAGCGGCTTGCCGTTGTCGCCGGTCTTGCCGTGGGCATATTCCAGCGCCTTCAAGGTCTCATGGACAACGTACATCAGCACCGGCACCGGGATGGCGCGCCCTTCGCGCTCGATCACCCGGGCGGTCAGGCGGCTGAGGTCGCGGCCAAGGATGTACTCCTGGGCCAAGAAGAACTCGTCGCCCACTTTGCCAAAGTCGAACACCGGCACGATGTTCGAGTGCACCAGCGTCGATCCCAGATTGGCCTCGTCGATGAATTGCGCGACGACGTTGGGATCGCGGGCCAGCTCGGCGCGCAGGCGTTTCACCACGAAGGTGCGGCGAAAACCCTCGGCGCCGAAGGTGACCGCCGTGTAAACCTCGGCCATGCCGCCTTCGCCCAGGCGATCCAGCAGGCGATAGCGGCCGAACATCACGCTGTCGGCGGCGCCGGCAACGGCGGTGGGTGGTGGCGTGCTCTGGCGCAGCTCGGTGGCGGCCGCGCCAAAGGGGACCGGCACGGTGACGTGCGCGGCGGGTGGCAGCACCGGCGTGCTCAGCGGCGACTGGCGCGCGTCGGTGGTCCCCGGCGCCACCGTCGGCGGCGAGCGCCGAAACGCAAAGAAAAGAGCCAGGATCGATCCCAGCCCGGCGATGCCCCACACCACGCCCTTGTTGGTGGTGGCCGAAGCGGCCGTGTCTTCCACGGCGGCGCCGGCGCCGGCGTACGTCCACAGCCACAGGTTCGGCGCCAGCTGGCTGACCGCCGCTGCCCAGGTAGCCTCGGCCGGTTCGAACAGCGGGCCGGCTCGTTCCTGGCCGACGGCGCGCCGGAGCAGCGCTCGCTCGGCCTCCGCGCCGGCTTCGATCAGCGGGCTGCTGCCGTCGCTGAGCAAGACCGCCCCGTGGGCGCGATCGGCCAGCAGCTGCATCGACGCGGCGTTGATCGGCCTGGCCAGGACCAGCACCGCCGCCTCGCGGCGCTCGGGGTTGGTGACGGTGACGGCGGCGGCGGCGCACGGCCAGCCCTTGCCTATCACCAGCTCGGCCACCGCCTCGCCGGTCTGTCGGGCGCGGCGAATCAAGGCGTCGGCGACCAGCTGCGAGCCGGCCATGCCTTCCACCACGTCCAGCTTTTCGCCATGAAACGAGACCGCATAGACCTTGAACTGCGCGCGATAGGGCGCCCACCATTCTTCGGTTCGGAAGGCGTCGCTCAACGTCGCGGCGTCGACGTTCCCACGGAGAGCGGCCTCAAGCCGCGGGTTCGACGCCGCGTTGTGGGCCTGCAGCTTCAGCTCGGCGATGTGATTGGCCAGCGCCTCGTTCGACAGCAAGCCCGCCGTCTCGGCCGCGCGCGTGCTTTCGCGCTTGAGCCCGTGCAGGCGGTTGGCGTCGATCGCGCGGGCCGCCGCGGCCGCCGCGCCCAGCGCCGCCGCCGCCACGATGATCGCCACCAGCCACTTCACCAGGTGATTGTTGCCTCCGAGGGTCCGGGCGTCAATTACTCCCGGACGCCATTTTCTCGGTGTCCGTGATGATCTGTGCGGTGCTGTGCAAGGTGACCCAGCTGGGCGTGTGTTCGGAGCGCGCCATGATCTCCGGGGCGCCGCCGCCCGATTGGCCGGGCTCGCCGCCTTCCATCTTGCCCAGCTCTTCCCAGCCGATGCTCTTCTTGCCGTCGAAGTATTCGACGCGCGCCACCACTTTCGGCGCGCCTGCCTTCGGCATCTCGCCTTTGCCCAGGATGTCCATCGGGAAGGTCCGCCACACCATGTCGTGCCAGGTGTTCATGGTCTGGTCCGGCTTGTCGGGTTTGTCAGCCGGGGCAAACTGGGCCGCGCCGTTGCGTTCGCGATTGAGGTGCACGATCGTCCGGGTCTTGCCGCCCGCCGTGACCGTCACGCGATCAAAGTCCGCCAAGGTGAAGGTGTGCAAACGGCGATCGATGAGCCGCGCCTGCGCTGCCTGCAGATCGCCCAGCAGGCCGCGCGGCATCACGTAGACGCGGCCGTCGGCGGCATCGCGCATGAACGATTCACCACCCGGTGTGCCCTGCGGCTGGCCGATGGTGAAGTGGCGGGTCTCGCCCTTGGCGGTGACGTCCAGCTTCTTCGTCGATCCTTCCAGGCCCAGCTCCTTCACCTTCTGCGCGTCCAGCACGCCGAAGGCGCGCGGCGAGCGCAGCGGGGCGAACTGATCCAGCGCCTTTAGCGCCGCCTCGGTGCCGCGCAGATCGCGCGGTGGGGTCAGCGGCGCGGGCGGCGTCGGCGCCGGGTTCTTCGGATCGGGCTTGGGCACGTACTTGTCGACGAAATGAATCCACACCGCGTCCTCGCCGTTCTCTTTGGCCCGGGTCAGATCGTAGGCCACCTTGTCGTCTTCATAGTGAACGGCCCTGAGATCGTTCTTGGTCACGTCGACGACGTTGACCTCGCCGGGGGCGCGCTCCGGCTCGCGCTGCCAGGTGAAGTTGGCGGCCAAAAGGCCCAGCGCGGCCAGCCCCCCTTGCAACGCGGCGGCTTTGCCGGTCATGGCTGCCCTCCTTGCGGCGAGACGACCGGCGGCGGGCCGGACGCTTTCGTTTTCTTGCGCCGGGTTCGCTTGGTCACCACGAAGCCCAGCCCCAGCACGATCGCCGGGGCCAGGAAGATCGTCGAGTAGAACCAGAACTGATCTTGCTTGCGGGTATGCGAGATCGGCACGTCGGTCTCGCTGGCGATGAGGCCGGCGAAGACCTCTTCGTTCAGCAGCCAGCGCACCACATCGATGGCCAGCAGGCTGTTGCCGCCGAAGCGAATGACCGCGTCCGACAGACAGTCCGAATCGGTCAGCACGAACAGGCGGGCGTCCTTCTTGCTGACGGCGGCGCCCAGCTCCCAGGCACGGCGGTCTTCGCCGGGATCGGGCTGGAAGTTGCCGTTCTTGTCTTCGAACGTCTGATAGCTGGCGGTGATGGGCGCGTCGACGCTCATGTCTTTGGGGCGATCCTTGATCGGCTCCAGCCAGCCGGCAGTGGGCATGATCAGGGGCGCGCGGCCGCCCATCTTCTGTAGATCGGTCACCGACTGGTGCACGGAGAACTGCGACGTCACCAGGTTGGCCCGATCGCTGTCGGTGTGCGTGCGGCGGGCGAAGGCTTGATCGTTGGCCAGCATCACCGGGTGATACTTCAGCGCGAACGGCGTCAGGATGTCCTTCATGTCCAGGCCGGCCTCGGGATCCAGGGCCATCAGCATCTTGCCGCCCTTGTCCATCCAGCGGTTGATGGACGCGGTCTCCTCGGCGCTGAACGGTTTTTGCGGGCCCAGCACCAGCAACAGCGAGGCGTCCTTGGGCACGTCGGCGGCCAGACCTTCGGCGGCGCCGAGATAGCGCACGTCGTGGCCCTGGTCGATGAGGACGTCGCGCAGGTCCTTGATTCCCGAGCGCTTGTCCGTCTCCTGCGCGGTTTCATAGTTGCGCTCGCCGTGGCCCTGCACGATGAAGGTGACGCGGTTCGGTTTGATCACCATCAGCAGGCGCTGCTGCACTTCCTTGTCCAAGATCCGCAGCGGGCCGCGCGCCTGTTCGATCTGCAGCGGGATGCCCAGCTGTTCTTTGCGGCCGCCGCGCGAGACCACGATGATCCCGTTGCCCGACACGCCCAGCTCCTTCGCCTTCACCGGGGCGATGTCGTAGTCGTAGGTGCCGAGCTTCATCTGGCCTGATTCTTTTTGCAGATCGTTGAAGTAGTTCATGACCTCCTCGCGCACCTCGTTGGCGCTGGGGAAGAACACCGACACGTCGATGGGCTGATCCAGGTGGCGGACGATCGCCCGCGTCGATTCGCCGGGCCGGGTGGTGCGGAAATACGCCAGGTCGAACTTCACGTCGCGCTCGGACGTCACGTAGGTGACGGTGAAGGCGAACACCAGGGCACAGGCCAGGCCGATGCCCGACAGCATGGCGTCCTTGATGCGACCCACCTCGATGCGCGGGGCCCGGGCCATCTGGGCGTACGCCATCTCGACCAAGGTGATCGGCCACGCCGCCGCCAGCCAGATCGCCGGCCATAGCGCCGCCAGCGCCGTCGCCAGCTTGGGCCACGAATGTTCAAGGGCCTTGCCCCCGCGCAGCGTCGGCACGTCGGACTGGATGAAGTAGAGCAGCAGCGCAAAGATGCCCAGCGCGTACAGCTTGACCAGCGTTCGCTCGGCCTCGCGGCGATCGGAGGCAGCGCGTTGCATGCGCGAGACGCGCATGATCAAGGCGGCCAGCACCGCCATCAGGCCCAGGAGGGTGGCGATGCCACGCCCGCTGCCGGCGCCGATCAGCCGCTCGCCGGTGAACACCAGCAGCATGCCCACGCCGTAAAGCGCCGACCAGCGCGCGCCGCCGCCCAGCTTGGGCGCCGAAGAAGATCCGGTTATCGCCATCGCCGTGCCTCCATCACCCGGGTGGCCGAGAACAGCGCCAGGTAGACGACCATCAAGTAGTAGCCAATGTCGCGGATGTGCACCGCGCCCGCCTGAAACGGCGGAAAGTGTTTACCGTGCAAGGCCATCGCCACGAACACGTCGGTGAACGGCCGCTCGGTCACGCGCGCCAGCAGCCAGCAGACGATCAGCGCCACCACGATGCAGCCGGTGAAGATGGCCGCCAGCACCTGCGTGCGGGCCAGCGCCGACCCGAAGGTGCCGATGGCGATGGTCGCCCCGCCCAGCAGCAAGAGGCCGAGATAGCCGGCCACCAAGTGCCCGGCCGAGATCTTCCCGTTCACGAAGATCAGCGCCGGCATGTAAACCGTCCCTAGGGTGATGAGACCGAGGAAAACGAACGCCGAGAGAAATTTTCCCAGCACAATCTCCCAGTCGTGCACCGGCGACGACGTCAGCAGCACCAGGGTGCCGGTCTGCCGTTCCTCGGCCAGCAGACGCATCGAGATGAAGACGCTGGCGATGATGGTGGTGCCGCTGGAGAAATAAAAGAACAGGCTCAACACCTCGGCAGACATCTTGTCCGGGCCGCCGAGCGCGAAGGCGTTGAACAGCAGGCCATCGATCAGCAGCACGGCGGCCGCGATGATGTAGCCGGTCATCGACCGCAGATACGCCGACAGCTCGCGGCGCATGATCAGGAACGTCGCGTTCATTTAAGACGGCTCCTTGTCAGGCTTGTTGCGGGTGAGCTGCAGGAAGATCGACTCTAGCTGGGCGGCGCCGCGATCGATGCGCAGCAGGTCCAGTCCGTTCTGGATCACGGCCCGCGCGATCTTGGGCCGCTGATCGGGCGTCGCCTGCAGGCGAACGGTCACCACGCCGTCGGTGTCATGCAGGACCGTCGCCGCGCCGACGCCGGGGACAGTGGCGACGGCGTCCAGCACGCGGCGGGCGGGACCGGCCACTTCGATCTCCACCGTGCCGCCGGCGCCCATGCGCGCCGCCAGCTCTTGCTCGGTGCCCTGGGCGACGAGCTCGCCCGACTGGATCACCAGCAGGCGATCGCAGGTTTGGCTGATCTCCGACAGGATGTGCGACGACAGCAGCACGGTGTGCGCGCCGCGCAGGTTGCGGATCAGCGAGCGCATCTCGACGATCTGCACCGGGTCAAGGCCGCTGGTCGGCTCGTCGAGGATCAGCAGCTTGGGCTTGTGCACCAGCGCCTGGGCCACGCCGACGCGCTGGCGATAGCCGTGCGACAGGCTGCTGATCAGCACGTCGTGCATGTCGCGGATGCCGGTTTTCTCCTCGGCGTCAGCGACGTGTGCGACCGCCTTGTCGGCCGGTACGCCGCGCAGCTGGGCGGCGAACTGCAGGTACTGGCCGACCGCCATCTCGGTGTAAAGCGGCGGGGTGTCGGGCAGAAAGCCGATCCTCCGCCGGATGGCGTGCGGGTCGCGCGCGACGTCGATCCCGTCGACGACGACCTCGCCCGCGGTGGGCAAAAGGACGCAGCCCAGCACCTTCAGCGTGGTGGTCTTGCCGGCGCCATTAAGGCCCAGAAAGCCGATCACCTCGCCTTGCTCGATGCTGAAGCTCAGGTCCAGGATGGCGGCGTGTTCGCCGTAGTACTTGGTCAGTCCTTTGACTTGAATCATGGCATCCATGTCGGGGCGCAGTATGCCCGAAATATTCGAGAGACATAAATTGGACACGCGGTTCGGTTATTCCCGAACTCGCGTCGGCGGTTCTATGTGGTAACTTTCCGCGCTCGATGTGCGGGATCGTCGGTATCTACGGCCACCCAGAGGCGGCCAACCTTGCCTACCTGGGTTTGTACGCTTTGCAACACCGGGGGCAGGAATCGGCCGGCATCGTCTCCAGCGACGGCGAGCGCCTGCGCTGGGTGCGCGAGATGGGGCACGTGGGCGACATCTTCACCGCCGAACGGCTGGGCCAGCTGGACGGATTTTCCGCCATCGGCCACGTGCGCTACTCCACCGCGGGTGATTCGTCGTTGAAGAACGCCCAGCCGATCGCCGTGGATTACTCCGGCGGGTCGGTCGCGGTGGGCCACAACGGCAACCTGGTCAACGCCGTCGAGCTGCGCGAGCGTCTGGAAGCCGAAGGATCGATCTTCCAGACCACGTCCGACACCGAGGTGATCGTCCACCTCATCGCCCGCTCCCGCGAGCGCACGCTGCCCGAACGCACCGCCGATGCCTTGCGCCAGGTGCGGGGCGCGTATTCGCTGGTTTTTCTCGCTCAGAACATGCTGATCGCCGTGCGCGACCCGATGGGCTTCCGGCCCATGGCCCTGGGCAAGCTGAAGGACGCCTGGGTGATCTCCTCGGAGACCTGCGCCTTTGAATTGATCGGCGCCGAGTTCGTGCGCGATGTGCAGCCGGGCGAGATGATCGTCATCGACAAGGACGGCATGAAGAGCGTCAACGCTTTCGGCCCGCAGCGCCCGCGCCGCTGCGTCTTCGAATGGGTGTACTTCGCCCGGCCTGACTCGGTCATCGACGGGCGATCGGTCTACCGCGCGCGCGAACGCATGGGGCGTCGTCTGGCGGTGGAGCATCCGACCGAGGCCGACGTGGTCATCCCGGTGCCGGATTCGGGCATGGCGGCGGCCATCGGGTACGCCCGGCAAAGCGGGATCCCCTACGACCAGGGGCTGATGCGCTCGCACTTCGTCGGCCGCACCTTCATCGAGCCGTCGCAGCAGATCCGCCACTTCGGCGTGAAGCTGAAGCTGTCGCCGGTGCGCGAGGTGCTGAACGGCAAGCGCGTGGTGGTGGTCGACGATTCGATTGTCCGCGGCACCACGTCGCGCAAGATCGTCGGCATGATCCGCAGCGCCGGCGCCCGCGAGGTGCACATGCGCATCAGCTCGCCGCCGACCGTGGGCCCCTGCCGGTACGGCATCGACACCCCGACCCGCGAAGAGCTCATCGCCTCCAGCCACAGCGTCGATCAGATCCGCGAGTTCGTGGGCGCCGATTCGCTGGGTTACCTGTCGTCCGAGGGCCTGTTCCAATCGGTGGAGGGTCCCGCTCCGGGCGGCGAGGCCCGCGATGGCGAAGGCTTCTGCGACGCCTGCTTCTCCAGCCGCTATCCCATCGCCGCCGAACCACCGCCGCGCTTGCGGCAACTGCGGTTGATCAACGCGTAGGCGCTCGCTGCGCTCGCTACGCGGGAGGGCTGGCTGGGTCCTCCCGCCTTATGATTGGTCACTTCTGCCGAGGTCACCCGGTTACGCGCGGGGCGAAGGTCAGCAACCCCGATTGGAGGGCGGCTTTCGCGCGTTTGCGCTCCTGGCGGAGCGCCCTTTTTTGGGATCCGTCAAAGAGCGCCCTCGTCAGAGGAGCGCAAACGCGCGAAAG